>JAHFEM010000121.1 GCA_023248505.1 Nitrospirota bacterium | reverse complement strand
ACCCCCCCTGGCAGAGCTGCGTGCCCTCTCCCCCGACCGCTTGGTAGTAAGGGCTTTCCTTCGGCAGCCGCATTGTGTCCCAGATCTTCAAGGCCGCTCCGGGGACCCCTCTGCGCCCTTGGACGAAATCGGGATAGGTCCCGCTGTTGTCGAAGAGGTTGAATTTGATCAGCTCCATCCGCTGGTATTCGAGATCGAGGAGGGCGCCGTCGATTCCGCGCCCGTTCGGATCAAGATGCCGGGTCTCCATGTCGGAGCCGGGGACGCGGCTGCTCAGATCGCCGGTCGCCCAGTAGTTCGACCAGTCGACCCAGGGCGCTTTGCGGAAGGCGGCGGCTCTCTCGCCGCCGCGGCAACGGGCGGTCTCCTCCTGGACCTTGCCGAGGAACCGGCCGGTCCGCTCGCCCGCCACGGGACGGAAGCCGCTCGCCGCCATCTTCGCGCAATCGTCCAAATCCCGCTGCGTCTCCAGGCGCTTCTTCGCGCCGGCGCATCCTTGCAGCAGCATCAGTGCAACCAACAAAATAGAGCAAACCGTTTTTTTCATCCATCGACTCCTTGATCTTGCGTTTTCATCCTTGAGGGGCCCCTGAGACAGATCGCGTCGAGCGATGACCTCGGAGGGTGCTTCCATGCATCGGGCTTGGTATATCATGCACGTCAATGCGATTCAATAGAAAATATCAGGGCCGCCTCCCGTGCCATCCGCTCGGATAGGCGGGTCCCCGTGGGTTTGGGCGCGGGCGAACGCCTCCGGAAGGTTGCCGAGCTGGGCGCTCGACTCCAGGAGAGATGCCAGGTTCCCGAAAGGGTTCCTTGCTTCCCGAAGCCCACGGGGAGATGAAGCGGCAGCGGGTCCTCTCTCGGTCCCATGTCAAGATCGCGCCGAGGGAGAGGGCTGCCGCAGTCTTTAGCCCTGTTCCATCTGGTGGGGTTGCCTTCGATGTCGCGACGGAGATGTGCAACAGGAGTGCCGCAGCGGTTTATCCGACCGCAGAGCGGCGTTTCCCCGTAAGAGACAAGGAATTTGTGAAGAAGGAGGGGAGTGTGAAATCCAAATGGAAGGTGCGGCGTAGAAGTGTTTCGGATACATCCGATCTCAAAAGAATACACTTCCGTCGGAAGAGTGAAGATCAGGGTGAAGGGGGGGGCGGTTGATCGTTCCCGAAGAGAGAGGTTCTTCGACTCGGTTTTTATTTCCAGGGAGGGGCCATGGAAGTCGTGTCCTTATTTGCGGGGCCGATACTGCTTCGGGACGCTGCTCCGGACTCCGCCGCGGTTTGGTCTACATTAAGCGGTGGGATGCTCCGCCGAAGGATCTCGCCGGACTCATTGGTGATGATGAGATCATCATCATCCCACGCGATCGCCTCGGCTTGGCCGAAGATGAGGGGGAAACGCCGATGTTCGCCGGCGAGATCGTTTTCGCTTCCATCCGGTTTTCGAAAAAGATAAATGGAGGTGTAGGTGAGGACGGCGAGGCGCAATCCGTCGGGGGAGAGGTCGGCGGCGGTGACCAGGTTGTCGATCTCGGCTTTGCCGACGAAGGTGACGATCTGCTCCTGTCCCGGATGCGACAGGTCGAGCCGGAAAAGGGTCGTCTCATCGACGCCGTGCTCTTTGGTCAGGATGTAAATCGCCCCGTTCGAAAAATAACAGGCCTCGGCATCGGGAGAGCGGAGCGGGGGATAACGGAAGGGGAAGCGGGCGGCGACCGCCGCGGTTCGCACGCGATGGGGATCGACCTCCGGGACCCGGTAGACGACGAGATCGGTCCGGCGGTTTCGGTTGTCTCCGATGTCGCAGAGATAGAGAAACCCGGCGTCGTCGATCGCGATGTCTTCCCAGTCGACGTTCCGCGCGCCGGCGATCTCGACCGTCCCGATGCTCCGGCCCTCGCGCGTGACGGCGAAGATCCGGGGGCGATCGCCCGAGTCGTTGTGGGTCCAGAAAACGCCGTTCAGGCGGCGGCTCTTCACCAGGCCGGACGATTCGTTGATCGCGGCCTCTTCGAAGTGAGCGTCCGGGGCTTCAAAAAAAGAGGCGCTTCCGGACGAGGCCGGTCCGGCGAGGAGAAGAAAGAGGGTGAGGAGTCGAGCGGCGCGGCTCATCCTTCCTTCTTGAAGACCTTCCGAAACCCGCTCAGGAATCCCTTCGGTTCCTGGGCCTGAAGGAGGATGTCGAGCTCGCCTTTGTCAAAGAAGATTCCGGAGCAGCCGGCGCATCGATCGACCTTGATGCCGAGGTGCTCGACTTCCTGAAGATCCGATCCGCACTTGGGGCACTTCATCCAATGCGTGTTCTTTTGGGCCTGGGATTCTTGCGCCGCCCGCTCGGCGTCGCGCTGCTTTCGCATGTTCTCAATCAGCTCTTTGTTCTTCTTATAGAAGTATTCCTCTTCCTGGCTGTAGCCGAGCTTTCGGATATCTTGTTCCATCTGGCGTCCTCCTGGGTGTCCCTATCCGGAATGAAATTATACGGTGCGCCTCGATATTTTGCAAACGACGATCGATCCGGACAATGAGTCCGACAAGTTCCGGTTGCGTTCTCGAGAAATCGAATTATAATGGAAAGGTATTTTCACATGTAGAACCGACAACCGAAGGAGAAGCGTGATGAGACGATTTTGGGTGATCCTTGCATTGATCTTGATGGCGGTCCCCCTGGTGATGGCGGCGGCGCCGAAGTCGTATCAGGTGACCGGTCCGATTATCGATCTGAAAGACGACATGATCACCGTCGAAAAGGATAAAGAGAAGTGGCAGGTTGCACGCGACAAGGAGACGAAAGTGAAGGGTGATCTAAAGGTCGGCGCCAAGGTGACGATCGAATACCGGATGGTCGCCACCTCCGTTGAGGTGAAAGACAAGAAATAGCGATTCTCTTCTCGGTCATGATCAGGGCCTGTCGAAGGAGACCTCTCGACAGGCCCTCTTTTTTGATAAAGACCTTTTGAGCGATCTTCCCATGCCGAAGGGGTTTCCCATCGCCCTCTTCCGAGGGCCGACCGGGAGGCGGCGGATGCGCGCCCAATTCATGTTAAGCGCGCAGCAGCCGTCTGTTCTCCTCATCCCAGCGCCAGCGCGATTCCGCGCCATGGAGATGGACCCCTTCGAGCCAGCGGTCGATTCCGTTGAGCTTGATCCAATCGGCTTCGCCGTCGAGGACGGCCCGGCCGGTTTCGGTCATTTCAACGGTTCCCTCTGCGGTCGGGTCCTCTCCGGTCGGCCAGGTCGGAGCCGTTGGCGGCGGCGAAGCGTGCGCGCAGGTTCCGCCACTTCGTTTGAGACAATCCGGACGGGGTCGGTCCCTGACAGAGGGCATCGGCCCACCGGATGAACTCGCCGGGGAGATGGGCCTCTTTCAGTTTCGGAAGGATATCATCGCCGGGCCGGATGTGGAGCATGGTTAATCCGAAGGCTGGTGTAATGCTTCCATGACGGTCCGGAGAAGGTCGTCGGGACGGTAAGGTTTCGGGAGAAAGAGGACGTCGGTGAAGTCGAAGGAATGGTCGGTTCGGTGACCGCTCGACACGATGACTTTGAGTTTCGGTTCGATTTGGCGGAGCTGACGGAGGACCTCCCCCCCCGATCGGTGCGGCATCGTCAGGTCGAGAATGACCAGGTCGATCTCCTTTTTCTTTTTAGCGAAGATCTCGACGGCTTCCCGGCCGTCCTCCGCGGTTAAAACTTGATACCCTTTTTGCTCCAGAATCGTTCTTCCCAGAAGGCGAATCGCATCTTCATCGTCGACCAGGAGAACGGTTTTCCCTCCGTCCGTCGCCGGTTTCTCGGAGAAGGGAGCGGAGGCCGGAGTAGGGATCTGCTCCGTCCGGGGGAAATAAACCCAGAACTGGGTCCCCTCGTCTTTCGCGCTCTGCAATTCGATCCACCCTTGATGCGCGGTGACGATCCCGTAGACGGCCGACAACCCCAAACCGGTGCCGCGGCCGACCTTCTTTGTGGTGAAGAAGGGCTCGAAGATCCGATGGCGAATCTCTTCATCGATTCCGATGCCGTTGTCGGAGACGCAGAGACGGACATGATGGCCGCTCTTGGCGTTGGGGTGCACTCGGCAATACCCGTCATCGACGTCGATATTCTCGACGCGGATGAGGATGCGCGGCTCCCAGTCCGCCGATGTGGAAGCGCCCGCATTTCTTTCAATCCGCTCCAACAAGGCGTCGCGCGCGTTGACGCAGAGGTTCATGATCAGTTGGTTCATCTGCCCCGCATCGGCTAAGACGGGCCATAGATCGGGGTCGGCTTCGATTTCCATCCCGATCTGACGGTCGATCGCTTGCCGGACAAGGCGCGCCACCTCTTTGGCTTCCGTTCCGAGATTTTGCGGCCGCAGGTCGATCGGGCTCCGCCGGCTGAACGAGAGGAGCTGTTTGGTCAGCCCGGCCGCCCGCCAGGCCGCCTGTTCAGCCGTGTCGATGAGGCTGTGGAGGACGCCCCCGGGAGGAATCTCATCGAGGGCCAGGGCCAGGCTCCCCGTGATCGCCGTCAGGAGATTGTTGAATTCGTGCGCCACCCCTCCGGTGAGCTGGCCGACCGCCTCGAGCTTATGAGCATGCCGGAGCTGCTCTTCGAGGTGCCTGCGTTCGGTGATGTCGTTCAGGGTGCCGAAGAGGCCGGTCAAGCTCCCGTTGGCGTCCCGGGCGGTCTGAAGGTACGCTTCGATCCATCGAACGCCTCCCTCTTTCGTCCGGTACCGGGTCTCATAGCGAACGGACTCCTTTTTCCGCGACATCAGGGAGCGTAAGACCTCCTCGTTCTTGCGCTTGTCGGGAGGGTGAACGTATCCCCAGAAGGGGGCGCCGAGGCTGGCGTCGACCGAAAAGCCGGTCATCGTTTCCCAGGCCGGGTTGAGAAATTGAAAGCGGCCGGCGGTGTCGACCTGAAAAATAACCTCTTTGACGTTTTCCACGACCGAGCGGTACTGCTCTTCCGATCGGCGCAGATTGCGATAGAGGATCAGGTTGTCGAGCGCATCGGCGATCTTTCGGGAGAGGTCCTTGAAGAGCCGCCGCTCGTTCGGGCTCCAAATGCGCGGGCAACCACGGTTTGCCGAGTTTGGGACGAAGCGCGGTGGACATATGAGACTGGATGGAAAAGTCCTTCTGCCATGCCGGATTTCCGGGGATCGGGCGGTCCGGTCCGTAGGTCACCGGATCCGCTTGGTCGAGCGAAGATTGGCAGATATCCCGGACCGCCGAATCGAACGGCAATTCGACATTCTTGGCAAACGCGCCGGGATACTCCGGAACAGTGCTCTCGACGGGGACGCGCCACGTCGAGGCGTCCGGATCGCACGGGTAGAAGAGCCATGCGCGATCGGAGTGAAAGATCTGGCGGATCCGCTCGATGACCCGGGCGATCATCACTTCAACGTCGGTCGTCTGCTCGATGACCTCGGAGACCTGCTGCATCGCTTCCATGTAGGCCAGCGTGGCCCGCCGGGTTTCCTCCAGCCGCTTGCGCTCCAGGGAGGCGGAGATGATTTCCCCGACCATCTTCAAGAGGCGAATGTCCGCTTCGGCCCAGCTTTTCTCCGTCCGGACCGAATCGAAGCCGACAAATCCGACCAAGGTCCCGCCGTAGGTGACCGGGACGGAGAGGACCGACCGGACGTCATCTTGTTCGAGGATCGCTTTTTCGGCCGCCGCTTCGGGAGGGAGGTCGGCGACCCGGGGGATGTGGATGCTTTCGAATCGGCGGAGTTGATCCATCCACCAGGGAAAGGCGTTGCCGGGAATCCCTTTGAGATGATCGATGACCGATGCGACCCCTTCCGCGCACCATTCGTGGGTGTTCTCGAATTTGGTTCCCTGATCGATAAAAAGGAAGAGATAGCTGCGGTCGACGCCGGCGAATTCTCCGATTGTCTTAAGCGCCCAGCTGATCGCGCAATCGGTTTCCTCGGGGGGAAGGTTAATGAAGTGCGTGGAGATCGCCGTGATCTGCTTTTCAATGCCGATTCGATGCTGAAGGGCTTCCTCAGGCTTGAATCGTTCGGTCAATTGAATCGTCCTTTATGGAAGCGGACCGGGAGCGCTCCGATCCTGCAGTGCCGGAATTTGAAAAAGAGCACGCCATCATACCATGGCTTTTTTATTGGGTCTACGTTTAAATGCGTGATGCCGCAGCGGGGCGCTTTTCTTCAAGAACTCAAGAAGGGGAGCGGCGCGGCAACCGGTTGCGTTTATTTCCGAAGCGCCCGTTCGGAGAATTGATCGTCCTGCAGGCCGACGTTGATTTTCACGTCGCTCACCTCGACGAAGGTTTTTCTGGAGGATTCTGCATTGACCACTTGAGAGGCCTTCCAAACGACAGCGTTATCGACCTGCTGCCAATCGATCCATTGCGTCTTCAGAAGGGTCCCGCTGTCGGAGAAGTAATCGACTTTTCGAAGGGTCCCCTCATTTTTGGAGATGTAGAGGATCTTCTTG
>JAHFEM010000120.1 GCA_023248505.1 Nitrospirota bacterium | reverse complement strand
TCCCAAGCAAGATCTCCTGGAACAAGAAAAAGGCCACCAGCGATCCACTGAACTGGCGGGCGAGCAAGACCGGATCCATTTCCCGGATCTCGCCGCGCTCCATTCTTTTCTTCAGAAACGCGCCGAACCGGAGCATGTTGTTCTGGTAAATCAACTTCGGGATGAAGTGATCGTTGTCCTCCTCAAAGAGACGCGCCTCCGCCAGCATCAACTTGAAAATCTCTTTCTTGTTTCTCAGATTCTCCAAAAGATGCGCGCCGATTCTGCAGACCGCCGCTTCCAGGGGGAGCGATTCGATTTGATCCAACTGTTCAAAAACCACCCCATCGGAGACCGATTCCCGAACGATTGCCTTCAGAAGATCTTTCTTCCCTTCGAAGTAGTGGTAGAGGAGACCTTCCGTCACCCCAGCCTCTTTGGTGATGTCCCGAATGCTGGTGGCGTCATATCCATTTTCCGAGAAAAGACGGAGACTGACCTGGAGAAGCTCTTTTCTCCGACGCTCAGCTTTTCCGGACCGGGATGTTTCAGGCTTGATTGTCATAGTGATTTAATTTACTAAACGTTTACTCAACTGTCAAGCGATATTATATTGTTTGACAAAAAGAGGGAAAAAAGTATTATATGTGCTTGAGGATGAGGCCCTTCTTGATGCCGATCCTCCCGTCAAAAATGGAGCCCAGATGAGTCAAACGAAAAAATTTCCTCTCTGGTTCGCCCTCTTCTTATCCGGCATTTTCTCATTTTATTCAATTTTTTCAGATGCAGACGCATCGGACCTTTCGGCCTCCTCGCTCGAAACCACCCGCATCGCTGCGGACGAATCGATCGATTCGGTTTCGGACGAAGGAAGCCCAGCCGCAATCGATCGCTCAACCCCGCTCGAGGAAATCGAGGTCGAAGAACATCTCCCCGAAGATTTCTTTGATCTTTTGACCTTGGAGCTTCCCCCGGTCCTCCCTCCTTTCTCCATGGAAAGCATCCTGGCGGACCCTTTGGATCCGTCCATCACCTACGATGTGCCTATTGTTTTCAACGAACTGGTCAGCGACTACATCGTCTTTTTCCAAACACGGCTAAGAGAAAAATTCGAGCTCTGGCTCGCGCGTTCCGGCCAATATGTCCCGCTGATGAAGGATATCTTGCGGGAGCATCAACTCCCCGAGGATCTCGTCTTCCTCGCTCTCATCGAGAGCGGGTTTAATCCAAAGGCTTTCTCCAGAGCAAAAGCGGCCGGCCCCTGGCAGTTCATTAAAGGCACCGGGAAAAAGTATGGCTTGAGGATCGATCAGTGGATTGATGAGCGGAGAGATCCGGTCAAATCAACAGCGGCTGCCGCAAAATACCTCAGGGATCTCTTCGGTATGTTTGGGTCGTGGCCCCTGTCGATGGCCTCCTACAATGCAGGAGAAGGGAGGATTATGCGCGCCATGGCGCGGACGAAGGCGGATGATTTTTGGGAGCTGAAACAGTCGCGGCATATACGTCCTGAGACAAAGAATTATGTCACGAAATTTATGGCGGCGACGATTATCGCAAAGAACCCTCAGAAATATGGATTCTTCATCGAGTATCATCCCCCCTTCACATATGACGAGGTGGAGATCCCGAAAGCCACTGCGCTGAAGACAATCGCGAAGGCGGCGGGGGTGACCCTTGCCGAGATTAAGGCTTACAATCCGGAATTGAAGAAGGAGTCGACCCCGCCCGGTTATCCGCATTATCATCTGAAGCTCCCGGCGGGGACGCGCGAAACCTTCCTGGCAAACTTTTCCCCGGCCTTAGAGAAAGAGCCGAAGAACACCGATGTCCAGAAGCATCGCATTTCGAAGGGGGAGACCCTCAACTCCATCGCACGCAAGTACGACGTCAGCGTCGGAAGTCTGCTGCGAGCCAATGCGTTGGGAAGAAACAGCATGATTAAGGCGGGACACTACCTGATCATCCCGACCGAAGACTGACCGTTTCAGCCTTTCTTTAAAGAAGCCGACTCAATCCCTGTTTACTGTTTTTTTGATTCCGTCTGGGTTTTTGCTCCCTGGGGAGTCGTTGTCTTAGCCGGTTCCGTTGCGGAGGGGGCCGGCGTTGATGCGGTTGGGGGATTCAGTATATCCATCCGGACTTTCGCCTCAACCCCCCAAGGGGACTTTGCGAAATTCTCGGAAACCTTCTTATAGATTTCGACGGCCTCGCTTTTTTTATCATTCAATTCCAAAGCACGCGCCAATTCGAATCCAGCCTGGTCTCGGTTGCCGCTTCCCTCCATCTCATACGACATACGGAAGTGCTTCAATGCCGGTTCAGGATTTCCCTTCTTCTGATAAAGGTATCCCAGTTTAAGGTGCGTCAGGGAGGCGAGATCTTTTTGATCGGACGATTTTTCAAGAGAAGCAAGGTATCGCTTCTCCGCCGAATCATAATCCTTGAGTTCAAAGTAGACGTTGCCGCTGTCATACGCCGCGATCCGCGCGATATTTGTCCTCGGATACTTTTCGGAGATTTCATCATAGAGACCGGCCGATTTCTTCAGCCGCTCCGTCTTGTCCATGATATCCGGCTCCGGCTTCCCCTCCTCTTTCGGCTGAGGAAGCGGAGGAGGCTCATGGAAGAGTCGGAACGCCTCCGCTTCGAGCGCTCCGGCTTTCTTCTCGGCCCGCTGATTTACGAACCAGACGGTGAAGACAAGGGCGACGACGGCCAGCGTTATTCCAATCCCTCCCCAGATCCAATTCGGATGGGTTCGGACCTGCTCGACCAACTCCTCCGATCGATTCACCAGGCGAAGCGAAATATCTTCTCTCTTCTTTTGAACTCGGATCTTATGAGGCATTGCATCACTCCTTTGAACAAAACCGACCTATCCTATGAAAATAGCGCCCGATTGTCAAGCAGAGCAGAGGTCATTCCCGCCTTGGAGCGAGCCGGCAGGAGACCCTTCAGGCCCACCGATTCGAAAAACGCCTTCAACCGCCGCGCCATCTCTCCACAATGCCCAACCTGTGTTGACAAGCCGAAAGGCTCATGTTACGTTGCATTTTTTATCCCTGCTGATTTTACCATGAGACGCTCAAAAACGGGGTGTCCTCCCATGATGGACGACGGGATCATCAGATTCGGGCCGGACAGATTTCCTTCCCAATCCTCACCGGGCTCAAGCAGGTCTCTCTGCCGGAGCCCTCGACCGGATCACGTTCTTCACAATGCGTAAACTCATCCATGACATCGGCCTCGACACCCTCCCCCCGTTTTATAAAGATCCTCCCTTTCTGCTCGCGCTCGGCGCGGGCGGGCTTTTTTGGTTGCTCCTGGCCCGGCTTCGGCCGCTGACGCCGATGGCGCCGCGCCAGGTCCTGTCGATGCCGTTCCTCTTCCTGGTCGTCTGGCAGCCTTGGGTTGGAGAGATTCTCTTTCGCGGCTTCCTCCAAGGGACCTGGTCCCGATCCCGATGGGGAGAGCGCGCCTTCCTCGGAATCACCGGGGCAAACGCCCTGGTCTCGCTCCTCTTTGTGTCGGCGCACTTCTTGACCCATCCTCCCCTTTGGGCCGCATCCGTGTTTTTCCCCTCCCTTCTCTTCGGATATTTCCGGGACCGGTCCGGCAGCCTCTACCCCTCCATTTTCCTTCACATGTTTTACAACGGGGGGTATTTTTACCTGACAGGACTCCCGAGTTAAATTCGGAATCAACGTTCGGGTTGAAGATCTTTGTCCTACACTCCTCATTCCCAGATTCCTCATGGTTTTGCGCCCCTCTCTTGTTGACAAAGAAAACGGGGGCGTATAGAATCGAATTCACCCTGATTGACTCATCTCTTCAAATTTAGACCGCGTGAACTCATTCCATGAAAACAATTGGTATCGTTCTTAAGCCCGATCATCCCCAGGGAAAGTCCGTCCTTGAGAAGCTGAGCCATTGGCTCCAGCAACAGGGAAAGGAAGCCCTCGTCATTGATGTCGCCAAGAAGAAACCGACCCTCCCCCCCTCGCTGGACATGCTCATCGTCCTCGGGGGAGATGGGACGCTTCTCTCGGCGGCGCGACTGGTAGAGAGGCTGGATATCCCGATTTTGGGGGTGAACCTCGGGAGCCTCGGATTTCTGACCGAGGTCACCCTGGATGAGCTCTACCCGACCCTCGAGAGAATTTTTCAGAATCAGTACATCCTCGATCCTCGATTGATGCTCAAGTCGGTGGTCCGTCGCGGCGAGAAGGAACACCCTCAGCCGAGGGTTTTAAACGATATCGTCGTCAGCCACGGAACATTGGCGAAGCTGATCAAACTGGAGATCATCATCAACCATCAATTCGTCACCTGGTTGCGGGCCGACGGCCTCATTATTTCCACCGCGACCGGATCGACCGCCTACTCCCTCGCTTCCGGCGGACCGATTGTGCACCCTTCGGTCAATGCGATGATCCTCACCCCGATCTCGCCCCACACGCTGACCAATCGCCCGATTATCGTCCCCGCGGAGGTGGAGGTCGATGTCGTTTTGAAAACGGCGGAGAAGGGGGCCCTCGTCATGCTCGACGGACAGGAGGTCTTTCCCCTGGAGGGAGAGGACATCATCCATATCGAGGCGTCGGAGCGGCGGCTGAAGTTAATCCAATCGCCGCATCGGAATTACTACCAGGTCCTCCGGCAGAAATTAAAATGGGGCGAGGGGTAATGGCCGATCGTTACGGATGGCTCCGGCCGAACGACCTTGAACGACCTCATCGGGAGGAAGGACGATGCCGCCCGAAGCCAAGATCGGTTTCTCTTCGGCGACTCGCCCTCTTTGTATCCGCCGTTCTTCTCTTGAGCGTTCACCTGAGCGAGGGGCAGACGCCGCCTCCCCCCGGCGCCGCCTCCCTCTGGACCGGCTGGCAGATCGGAGAGGTGGTGATACGGACGTTGGCCATCCGGGGGGATGAGGTCTGGATTGGAACGTCGAACGGCCTGATCCGCTTCAACCGGAAGAGCGAATCCCATCAGATCTACAATACGAAGTCGGGCCTCCTATCGAACGTGGTCGTCTCGATTCACTTCGATCCGAAGGGAAACGCCTGGATCGGCACCTACGGCGGCGGTCTGAGCCGATTCGACGGAAGCGCGTGGGAGCACTTCACCCCCTATGGCCGGGGGCCGAAGAGTTACGGTCCCGAATGGGTTCAGTACAACCCGAAGAACGGCCTCGGCGACCTCTGGGTCTATGATCTGCTCTTTGAGCCGAACGGGACGATGTGGGTCGCCACCTGGAAAGGGGCCAGCCGCTTCAACGGAAAAAGCTTTGTGACCTATACCATCGACGACGGCCTGGTCGACAAATGGGTTTACACGATCGAACGCGAGCCCTCCGGGGTCCTCTGGTTCGGCACCGAGGGGGGGGTGAACCGGTTCGACGGGAAGACGATGAAAGGATGGACGCATCGGGACGGACTCGGCGCCGATCTGTCTGGAGCGGAGGCAACGCCTTCCTCGGAAGAGGCCTATCCGGAGGGGCCGGCCCATCATCAGCAGCGCCAAAAAGAAAACCAAGAGGCCAATCCCAACTATGTCATCTCCTCGGCCATCGACAGCCACGGGATCAAGTGGTTCGGAACCTGGGGCGGAGGACTCTCACGGTTCGATGGAAAGACTTTCAAAAACTACACCACCGCCGACGGCCTGGCGGGGAATATCGTGAACGCCCTCGAGATCGACAAACAGGGGGTGATGTGGATCGGCACCAATAAAGGGGTCAGCCGGTTTGACGGGAAGCGCTTCAAAAACTTTAACACGATGAACGGCCTTTTAGGAGACTACGTCTACTCGATCGCAATCGACCCCGAAGGGAACAAATGGTTCGGCACCTTCGGCGGGGTCAGCCGCTATTCGGGGAGCTGAGAAATCGAGCCTTGTACTCGCGCGTTTCATCGGCAGCCACCAAAGGGGCGAAGAGAAACGCGCGCGCATCTTTAGCAACGAAGGAGGAATGGGCCATGGATGAAGTCGAGGCGGGGAGGACGAAATTCCTGGAAGTTCTCAAAAAGATCGATCCGCAAGCCGATGGGGTGATTCCGACCCGCTCCACCAATAACAACTTCCTCATCTCCCTCACGAAGGGAAATGCGCGGAAGTTCATCACCGTGACCGAAGACGACTTAATCGATATGGTCGATGACGATCTGATCCTCGAAGCGGTCGAAACACAAGTCAGGGAAGCGCTGGAGGCGATGAGAAAATCGGGATGACCCTTCTGGCGATGAATCAATCACGGACCCTCTCCCCCCTCGGGACCATGGCCGGTTCGGGAAGAAGCGTCTCCACGGAACCGACGATGAAACATCTCTTCGGTAAAATCCCATGTGACCCGCCCTCTCATGGCAGACTTGCCCCGATCAAATCCCCCGATCCCTGCGTCCACATCCGCCCTTGATCATTGGGCCAAGGGACGGCTCTCCCCCCTTTGCCGACGCGCCTCTTCAAGCGCCG
>JAHFEM010000119.1 GCA_023248505.1 Nitrospirota bacterium | reverse complement strand
ATGAAGCACCTTCGCGGCGTTGGATCCGACATTCCCGAATCCTTGCACAACGACCCGCTTTCCCTCGGGGCTTATTCCAAGGTGGCGAAACGCCTCCATGATACAGTAGACAACCCCGCGGCCGGTTGCTTCGATCCGTCCAAGGGAACCGCCGATAACAATCGGCTTTCCAGTCACAATCTCCGGGATGGAATACCCTTTGAACTGGCTGTAGGTATCCATCATCCAGGCCATCACCTGCTCATTGGTCCCCACATCGGGAGCGGGGACGTCGACATCGGGCCCGATGAACTGGATGATCTCCGCGGTATATCGCCGGGTGAGCCGCTGCAATTCGTTTCGCGACAAAGCATTGGGGTCGCAGCTCACGCCCCCTTTCGCGCCGCCAAAGGGGAGTCCCATCAGGGCGCATTTCCAAGTCATCCACATGGCAAGCGCACAGACCTCCCCCAGATTCACATCGGGATGATATCGGATTCCTCCTTTGGACGGACCCAGCGTGTTGTCATGATGAACACGATAGCCGTGGAAAACCTCGATATGAGAATCGTCCATTCGAATCGGAACACTGACCATCATCGCCCGCTTCGGAACCACAAAGCGCTTCCTCAAGTTCGGATCGAGCTGAAGCTGATCGGCCGCCTTATCGAACTGGGCGATCGCCATCCGGTAAATCGGGGTCATATATTCCGGCTCATGCCGTTTCTCTTGTTTTAGATCCATCGTCTTTATCCTATGGTTCCGGGTGATGACCCGCCCGAATGGAGGGGCGCTTCCTTATTTTTGGTTCGAAAAGAAACGAGGCAGATCGCGAATGGAGATCATTCCGATCAAGTCCCGGATCGAGAGAATGCCGATGATCTCTCCTCTTTCGGTCACGGCAAGATGCCGGACCCCTTTGGTCGCCATGATCTCATTGGCCTCCTGGATCGTGCGGGAGAGGTCGATATCGAGGATCGGCGTATTCATGATGACGCCCACCGGGATCTTGGAGGCAGTCAGGCCATAGCTGATCACCTTTCGAATCAGATCTGTCTCGGTGAGGATTCCGACATAGCGCCCCTCGTCCGTGACCAGCAACGACCCGATCTTTTTTTCATCCATTCTTCGGGCCGCCTCCTGGGCCGTCGCGGAGGCTTCAACCGTCTGAATATCCCGATGGACCAAGACGGTCAACGGTTTAACGATATCCGTCATGGCGTGCAGGGGGCTCTTCTTATCGAGGGAGAAATGCCGGACCAGATCCCGAACGGAGATCATCCCGACAATTTTTCCCTTTTCGGAAACAGCAAGGTGCCGGATGCCGTTCAGATGCATCAAGTGGTTCGCCTCAATCGGCGTTTTTTCGATGTCGATATCGATGAGGGGCGCGTGCATCAGGGAGCGGGCATGGGTCTCGAGCGGAACCTCCTTGGTCAACCCCTTTCGGACCAGATCGCTCTCCGTGACAATCCCGATGTAACGGCCTCCCTCTTCCACAAACACAGAGCCGATCTTGTAGCGTCGCATCATCCGGGCCGTCTCGACCAGGGTGGTCATCGGGCCCGTTTTCTTTACGTCGGAGTGAGTCAGCTCCTTCAATGACATTCTTGTCCTCCTTCAGGCAATCGTCCGGAATGATATCTAAATGTCCCTATTCTGTCAACCGAAGGCCTTCGTTCATAATTGCTTGTTCGTGAAGGGATTCCACGGATGGACACCTCGTGTTTTCCAGTACCGACTTTGTTGACACCCAATAGATCCTATGCTAGACTCAGCCGGAAATTCTACAGCCTTATCTATATCTTAAGAAATGATTCTGCGGGAGGCGCTGACATGGCGGAAGCCGAATTAACTCATTTTAATCAAGAAGGCCGCGCGCGAATGGTCGATGTCTCCGGAAAAGCGGACACCCACCGGACCGCGGTGGCCACCGGGATGGTCTACATGAAGCCGGAGACATTGGCTCGGATTCAAGAGGGGCAAATTGCAAAGGGGGATGTCCTTGCCGTCGCCCAGGTGGCCGGAGTCATGGGGGCGAAGCGGACACCCGACCTGATCCCGATGTGCCATCCTCTGCTCCTGACCAATGTCGATATCCATTTCCAGATCCATCCCGCCGAAAAAGGGGGACCTGCCGCCATTGAGATCAGCGCGACCGTCAAGACCTCCGGCCAGACCGGCGTCGAGATGGAAGCGGTGACGGCCGTCTCCGTGACCGCACTGACCATTTACGATATGTGCAAAGCGATCGATAAAGGGATCAGCTTCGGCCAGATCGGCCTCCTCTCCAAAAGCGGCGGCAAGTCAGGAACCTATACCCGTCCCGAGCCCTTTCCGAAATGATTCAGATCGATCATCTCACAAAAGAATATGCCTCCGGCCGTAAAGCAGTCGACGACATCAGCTTCCAAGTTCAATCAGGCGAAGTCTTCGGATTCCTCGGTCCGAACGGGGCCGGAAAGACCACCACGATCAAGATCTTGACGACCCTCCTGCGCCCCACTTCCGGCACCGTCCGGGTGGCCGGCCACAATGTGGTCGAAAATCCGCTGGTGGTTCGGATGTCGTTCGGGTATGTCGGTCAACAGAGCGGCGTCGATCCATCGATGACCGTCCGCGAAAATCTCCTTCTTCAAGGAAAGCTCTATCACCTTCCTCTGTCTACCCTCAAGGAACGGATTACTTTTCTACTCGATTTAATTGATATGAAAGGGGCCATTGATCTCTGGGTGGGGGCCTTGTCCGGAGGAATGAAGCGGAAGCTCGATATCGCCACCGCGTTGATTCACCAACCCAAACTCCTCTTTCTCGATGAACCGACGCTAGGGCTCGATCCGCAAAGCCGCTCCGATCTCTGGAGCTACCTCCGCCGCCTCAACCAGGAACAGGGGGTCACCCTTTTTTTAACGACCCATTACCTCGATGAGGTCGATCAGCTGGCCCACCGGGTTGGGATTCTAAACCACGGGAAAATCCAAAAGATCGGAACTCCCGATCAACTCAAAGACAGCCTGGGCGCCGACTGTATTCATCTTACCTTCAAACAACCCCTCTCCGAACCGATTATTGCCTCCTTCCGCCAAAAGGAATGGATCAAAGAGGTCATCCGTCAGGAACACCAACTTCGCCTTTATCTGGAAAACGGGAAGGGGACCCTCCCCCGCGTGCTCCAGTGTGTGGACGAACAGGGCTTGACGGCCGAGACCGTCGTCCTGACCCGTCCGACCTTCGATGATGTCTTCCTGAAATACACCGGCAAAAGTTTTTCTGACGAAGACAAAAAAGAAAACGACTCCTCCGGATGGGGCTGGGGAAAGAAATGGGAGAACGACTCCGGCGAAAATGAGTGGAGCAAGAAGTGGCAGAAGAAGGAAGCGCCCGGCAAGACACAAGAAATAGAGGGGCAAAAAGGGTCCGACGCGGGGGGAGAGTGGAAGAATCAGTGGAACCAGGGCGGGACAACGAGCCAGGCCGATGTCCCGGGGAAGTCGGAAGAACCCTCCGAGAAAAAATGGCCGGAAGGGGAGTGGCCCCAAGGTGAATGGAAGAAGGGTCAAGAATGGAACAAAAAATAATCACCGCACCGAACCCGGTCGCGGTATCAGGGGCATCCATCAAATGGCTGGTTGCCGATACCACCGCGCTTCTTGGAAAATATCTTTTGATGACCTGGAGGATGCCGATCTGGACCTTCTTCGGACTGATCCAACCGCTTCTCTGGCTGATTATTTTCGGCCAACTCTTCAAGAGCCTCTCGCGCCTTCCCGGATTTCCCGAAGCCGACTATATCCAGTTCCTGGCACCGGGGGTGATCGTAATGACCGTGCTGTTCGGCTCTTCGTGGTCGGGGGTCAACCTGCTTCGAGACCTGACCTTCGGAATCATGGAAAAACTCTTGGTCGCGCCGATCTCCCGGACGGCCATCGTCATGAGCCGTCTGTTGCATGCCGGGCTGACGGTGGTCATCCAGGTTTTTCTCTTGGTCGGCGTAGCGGCCCTGCTGGGCGCTGGTTTTCCACGCGGAGCGGGCCTCTTCTGGATCTGGGTAGCCGTGCTTCTCCTCGCGATCGGCTTTTCCGCCATCTCCAATGCCCTGGCGATGATCCTCAAAAAAGAAGAACCGCTGGTGGTCATTGGGAACATGCTGACCCTGCCCCTTCTTTTTTTCTCCCCGGCGCTGGTGCCGACCGATTTTATGCCGGGCTGGATGCAGATGCTCAGCAAGATCAATCCGGCGACCTACGGGGTGGAGGCAGTCCGCGCCTGTTATCGAGGGGTTTTTGACTCGTTCTTTTGGATCAGCATGGCAGTGCTCGGCGTGTTTATGTTCATTTCGACCGTCTCGGCCGTCTCTATTTTTAGCCAGGATCGCTCCTAAAAATTTTATTTATTTAGATGATGAGGACAAAAGAGCCAGCAACATCATTTTTATTCCTCCGCCACGGAGCAACCGACTTTCCGGAGAATCGCTACTATTGTGATTCGGTGGAGGATCCTCCCCTCAATGCCGTTGGATTAAAGCAGGCCTCCCGTTGGCCCGATCGGCTTCAAGGAAAACCGTTTTCCGCCCTTTATGTAAGCCCGTCGCGAAGAACGCAAGAGACGGCCCGGCCGATCACCGAACGGTTGGGACTGAAAATTGAAACGGTGGAGGGACTCCGAGAGCGAAGCTTCGGATCGTGGGACGGGCTCACAAACGACGTCATTCAACAGCGCTTCCCGACGGAGTGGTCGGCGTGGAAAAAAGATCTCCTGCATTTCACGCCGGCAGGAGGGGAGTCGCTCGTCGGATTTGCAAAACGGGTTGATGAGACGATTCAAACCCTTTTGACGCGTCATGCAGGCCAGACCATTCTCCTTGTGACACATGTCGGGCCGATCCGAATGATCGTCTCGGCGGCGCTTGGAATGGCGCTTGAAAACCAGAAACGACTTGTGGTCGGCTCCTGCTCATTGACGCAAATTGATTACACGGCCAGTTGGCCCAACTTGGTCTTTTTTTCTCTGCGACCCGAGTAATTCTATGAGGAGAACCGTGAAGAAGAAAACAACCCCACAAAAAACTCAGAAGAGAAACACAGCCGCCTCCCGCCGGAAATCGAGCAACAAGGAAACATTCGATCCGATGCGGGTCATGAGCATCAGCTCCGCCTACTGGCAATCGAAGGTTCTCCACGCGGCGCAGCGATTCAATATCTTCACCCGACTGAAGGATCGGGCCGCGACAGTGGTCGAACTGGCCGCCGAAACGCAGGCCGATCCGCGGGGTTTGGAGATCCTCCTCATTGCGGCCACTTCGATGGGCCTCCTTGACCGGAAAAAAGAAAAATACCGAAACACTCCCTTCGCGGAGACATTCTTGGTCAATGGCAGCCCTCGATACCAGGGAGGGATCGTCTCCATGTTCGACAGCTGGTACGGCGCCTGGGGCGATCTCTACCAAGCCGTATTGACCGGGAAACCGGTGGTCGACAAACCGCACGATCAGGGACCGGAGGCGCTCCGAAGCTACATCTATGGAATGCATTATCGCGCCATTGCCCAAGGAGAGTTGCTCGCTCGAAAAATCGACTTCTCCGGCAGACGGCAGCTGATCGATATCGCCGGAGGACCCGGCACTTTTTGCATCAAGTTCTGCGAGCGAAATCCCAAGCTCTCCGCGACCGTGTTCGATTTGCCCCAGACGTTGGAAGTTACACGGGAGATCGTGGGCTCCTTCGGGATGCAGAATCGAATCACACTCAAACCCGGAAATTATCTGGAAAACTCCTTCGGAAAGGGATACGACTGCCTCCTTCTTTCCTCGATGTTCAATCAGGAATCGCCGCAGGTCATCAAAGAGATCTTTCGGAAAGCCTATGAAGCGCTCGATCCAAAGGGGATGATCCTCATTCAGGATCAGATGCTCAATCGAGAAAAAACCGGGCCGATGCTTTCGGCGCTGATTGGCATCAACCAGCTTATTCATACCCCGGGCGGCGCCGCCTACTCGGAAAAAGAATTGACTGATTGGATGAAGGAGATCGGATTTAAGAAAATCAAACCGGTTCCCCTTCCTTCACCGAGCCCCTTCACCGTTTTGGTCGGAGAGAAACCTTAATCTCAGGAGCAACGGAAATGATTAGAAAAGGAATCTTTTTATTCTTTTCCCTCTACTTTACCGCAATGGGAGGCGTTGGTATTTCTTCAGCGGAAGAAGCCGCTCCCCTCGTCAAAGCACTGACCGGAACAGAAATTATCCAGAAATCAAGAGATCTAACCTATAAGATCCAAGATCAAAAGAACAAAGTCACCCTCTATCTCATTGAGAAGGACGGGTCCAAGAAAAAGATCGAAGCAAGCCGATACTGGAAGAACTACCGGGCGCAGGGAGGTCTGGATAGCAAGATGCTGCTGATCACCGATTTTCCTCCCGATTCACGCGGAATCTCCTTCCTTATTTGGGATTACTCCGAAGAAAATAAGACAGACGACCTCTGGCTCT
>JAHFEM010000118.1 GCA_023248505.1 Nitrospirota bacterium | reverse complement strand
GCGTGAAGCGGCGTCCAACCGCCTCCCTGCCGGGCGTTCGGGTCGGCGCCATGGGTCAAGAGCGTCTCGGCCATTTCGAATGCCACGGAAGACTGGCGGTGAGCCACCGCGCTATGGAGCTGACAGACGCGCATCGGATGCTTTGACGCGGCATTCACATTCGCCCCCTGTTCGATCAGATAAGCGACCACTTTCGAGTGGCCGAAAAACGCCGCGAGCCCCAGCGGTGAGAACCCATCGGGGGAGGCGGCGTTCACCCGCGCAGGTTGTTCTTGAACGAGCGCCGCCACCCGCTCCAATCTCCCGACGGCCGCCGCCTCGAAGAGATCGAGATCGGGCATCCAGGGAAGAAGGATATCGATGATTTCTTGACGACCATGATACGTCGCCAGCAAGAGGGCCGACACGCCGCGCTCATTCCGGGCTTGGAGGAGGAAAGGGCGCAATTCCAGAAGGGCCCTCACCTTTGTCACATCGCCCGATGCGACCGATTCGAGGAATTCCGTTTGGAGATCCATAAACTTGCCTCTCCCGGACGATGGATCGTTCATTCGCATCGCTGTCTTCTGTATAATCCAGTTCTCGATGGGAAGTCAAGAATGCGGTTGAAGATGCTTCGAAGCTTGATCCGGAGCATCTTCAATACTCATTGCACAGACGGGCGCTTTCTGCTACCTTGTTTTCCCAGAATCGCACGAAAGATTTTTTAATCCCGGTATCGTATCCGGTTTTCACCGCAAATCGGAGCGGCCCTCTTTTTTATGAAAGGACGGAACAAATCCGCTCACCCTTCGCAGGAAAACATGGACCATTAAAACCTATCCATGGAAATCGGATGACCCGATTATGGCCCCCCCTCTTCCTCATTCTCTTCTTTTTGTTTCAAGGCCCCGTTACGATCGGACTGGCCGGCGAGATCTCGCCGGCCCTTTACGGTTTACCGTCTAAGACCCCGGCCGCGAACACCGATCTCTTTTTGCCGGAGGCGCGATATGCCGACCTCGGAGAGAGACCTTCCTCTCCGCCGACCGTTCCGGAGTGTCTCTTCTGCCTCGATTATGGAACGCTTGTTTTATCGGATACCCGGCACGTCTTAAGCGCCCCCCTCCGCTGGGAAAGGGAGGCGTGGCTGAGATTTTCCGTCGCCGCCCTGGGCGTCGGTGTCGTGGCCCTGCTGGACAAACCTGTTTTCGAAGCCGTTCAGAGACACCCCCACACCGCCTCGAACCGGATCGCCAACATCTTTGAACCCTTCGGGGCGCAATACGCCTTGGGAATCTTGGGAATATTTTACCTGGACGGTCTTGCCTTCGATCACCCCGAAGCAACGGCGGTCGCACAAGATGGGGTTGCAGCGAGTTTGATCGGGCCGGGCCTCCTCTGCACCACCCTCAAACTCTTCGTCGGACGAAGCCGTCCCGATGAAGACGAAGGAACGCACGCCTTTCACCCGTTCAGCGGCAATAGCTCTTTCCCATCCTTCCACACGGCGGAGGCCTTCACCGTCGCTTCCGTCATCTCAGCACATTATCCTCTTCCATGGGTCGAGGTTGTCTCCTACGGAACGGCCGGGTTGGTGGGATTTTCCCGAATCGTCCATCACGCCCACTTCACCTCGGATGTGGTCGCCGGCGCGCTCATCGGCGCGGCCGTCGGGAATTCAGTCGTTCATTTCAATCAGCAGGGCCGAACCGGATTTCAAATCAACCCGCTCCTCGGTCCGGAATTGCGCGGCGTTGCGGTGGCGTTATCCTTCTGAGGCCGGGAAAAGACCTCTAAACGGGGAGAACGTTTCCGTTGATGCCGATCCCTCGAAATGAAAAGAGGACCCCTTTTATCTTGACGTTTTTAGCCTAGAACATTAAAATCTTCCCATGCCACAACAAAGCTTTGTCCACCTCCATCTTCATACGCAATACTCCCTGCTGGACGGGGCCAACCAGGTCGATCCGCTGATCGAAACGGCCAAAGGCTATGGAATGCCGGCGGTCGCCATCACCGATCACGGCAATCTCTTCGGCGCCATCGAGTTTTACCAGAAGGCGAAGAAGGCCGGAATCAAGCCGATCATCGGGTGCGAGGCCTATCTCGCCCCCCGTAGCCGATTCGACAAGGAAGGGGCCGGGGCGGACGACGATTACAACGAAATCGGCGGCTCCAACCCGTACTACCACTTGATCCTTCTGGCGGCCAACGAAGCCGGCTACAAAAACCTCATGAAGCTCCTCACCATCGCCAACTTAGAGGGATATTACTACAAGCCGCGGATCGACAAGGAGGTGCTTCGCAAGCATAGCGAAGGGCTGATCGGCCTCTCCGCCTGTCTGCGCGGCGAAATTCCCTATCTCCTCGCGCGCGGGCATGAAAAGGAAGCGACCGCCGCCGCGCATGAGTATCAGGAGATCTTCGGCAAGGAAAACTTCTTCATCGAGATCCAGGACAATGGGCTTGATCTTCAGAAGACGGCCAACCGCCAGCTCATCGCGCTCGCTAAAAAAGAGAATATCCCGATCGTGGGGACGAACGATTGCCATTATCTTCACAAGGAAGACGCCCGCGCCCACGACATCATGCTCTGTCTTCAGACCGGGAAAACGGTCAACATGCCGAACCGGATGCGCTTTGAAACCCAGCAGCTCTACTTCAAATCGTCCGAAGAGATGATCCGCGCCTTTGACGAGATCCCGGGCGCGATCAACAATACCCTTCGGATTGCCGAGATGATCAACCTGGACCTCAAGTTCGGCACCTTTCATCTGCCGCATTACGAGGTTCCCGCCGGGAACAGCCGCGAGGCCTACCTCGCGTCGCTCGCGCAAAAGGGACTGGAGCTCCGACTCGAACAATCGAGGGGACGCGCGGCAACGCTCCGCCCCCTCTATGAGGAGCGTTTGAAGAAAGAGCTCGACGTGATCAACAAGATGGGTTACGCCGGCTACTTTCTGATCGTTTGGGATATCATCAACTACGCGCGGACCTCGAATATTCCGGTGGGTCCCGGACGCGGATCGGCGGCGGGGAGTCTCGTCGCCTATGCATTGAAGATCACCGATATCGATCCGATCGAATACGGCCTGATCTTCGAGCGCTTCCTCAACCCGGAGCGAATCACCCTTCCCGACATCGACATGGACTTCTGCATGGATCGGCGCGAGGAGGTCATCCGCCACGTGACGCAAAAATATGGGGCCGACCACGTCTCCCAGATCATCACCTTCGGGACCATGGCGGCCAAGGCGGCGATCCGCGACGTCGCGCGCGTCTTGGAGCTGCCGTACACCGAGGCCGACAAGCTCGCCAAACTGATCCCGAACACGCTGAACATCACCCTCGATGAAGCGCTCGCCCAGGAGCCGCGCCTGAATCAGGCGGCCGCGGCCGATCCGAAGGTGAGTGAAGTGATCGATCTCGCGAAGCGGCTCGAAGGATTGGCGCGCCATGCGTCGACCCATGCGGCGGGGGTCGTCATCTCCGCCGAGCCGCTCACCGAGCATGTCCCCCTCTACCGCGGAAGCAAGGGTGAAACGATGACCCAATACGCGATGGGCGACATCGAAAAGATCGGCCTGGTGAAGTTCGACTTCCTCGGCCTCAGGACGCTCACGGTGATCGATCACGCCGTTCGGATCGTGAACGAGAGACCGGACCAGCCGCATCCGCTCGAGATTTCACAGATACCGATGGAGGATCTGGAGACGTACAAGCTCCTCGGATCGGGCGAGACGACCGGGATCTTCCAGTTGGAGAGCGCCGGAATGCGCGACCTTCTGGTGAAGATGAAGCCGGAGACGTTCGAAGATATCATCGCCATCCTCGCCCTCTACCGGCCCGGCCCGATCGGGAGCGGCATGGTCGAAGACTTCATCAAGCGCAAGCGGGACCAGACAAAAATTAAGTATGAGCTGCCGCAGCTCGCCGATATTTTAAAAGAGACCTACGGCGTGATCGTCTATCAGGAGCAGGTGATGAAGATCGCCAACGTGCTCGCCGGCTTCTCCCTCGGCGAGGCCGACCTGCTGCGCCGCGCCATGGGAAAGAAGAAGCCGGAGGAGATGGCGGCGCAAAAGGCCCGCTTCATCGAGGGGGCGAGCAAGAACGGCCACTCCCAGGCCAAGGCGGAGAAGATTTTCGATCTGATGGAATACTTCGCCGGGTACGGCTTCAATAAATCTCACTCCGCCGCGTACGCGCTGATCACCTATCAGACCGCTTATCTGAAAGCCCATCACCCGCATGAATTGATGACGGCGCTCCTCTCCAGCGAAATGGGAAACGCCGACAAGGTGGTAAAATACATTACCGAGTGCCGGAACATGGGGATTCAGATCTTGCCGCCCGACGTCAACGAGAGCGACCGCGATTTTACGGTGGTGCCGGGGGGGATCCGATTCGGGCTGGCGGCGATCAAGAATGTCGGAAGCGGCGCGGTCGATGTGATCATCGCCGCCCGCAAGGCCCAGGGGCGCTTCACCTCTCTGTTTGATTTTTGCCGGAAGATCGATCTGCGCAAAGTCAACAAACGGGTCATCGAAGGATTGATCAAGTGCGGCGCGTTCGATTCAACCGGGGCAAAGCGGGCTGCGCAGATGGAAGTGCTCGAGATGGCGATGCAAGACGGCACGCAACAGCAGAAGGTCAAAGAGGCGGGACAGATGACGATCTTTGGAAACGGCGGCGAGGCCGGCTCCTCCGCCACAGCCGATCCGCCCCTTCCCGACATTCCGGAGTGGGAGGACGCCCACATTTCGAAACTGGAAAAAGAGGCGGTCGGGTTCTACATTACGCGCCACCCGCTGACCCCCTTCATCGAATTGATGAAGAAGCGGTCGGCGACCCCGACCGAAGATTTGGCGGCGATCGAAGAGGATCGCGAGGTGCGGATCTGCGGGGTGGTCGTTCAGGAAAAGGTGGCGACCACCAAGCGGGGCGACCGCATGGCTTATCTTCGGGTGGAGGACTTGACCGGATCGGTCGAGGTGATCGTCTTCCCCGATCTCTACCAGACCTCCGCTCCCCTCTTTCAGCAGGATATTCCGCTCCTCATCAATGGAACGCTCGACCGAGGCGACAAGGGATTAAAGCTGAAGGCGACCGCGATCATGCCGCTCAACATCGCGGCGTCCCGGCCGGACGTCGTTCAAGAGGCGCCGGCGCCCGCCTTGAAGAGGACGGCGGCGGCCGGCGGCCCCTCTTTCCCGGCGCGTCCCTATTTGATTCTGTTTTCCGCCGATATCGTATCTTCCTCCGATCTGATACAGCTTCATGAAATTTTGCAGCGTCATCCCGGTTCTTTCCCGGTTCATTTGAAAATTAGGGTCCCCGAACCGTCCGGATCGTTCAGCGAATCGACCATTGCCGTCAATGCGAAACTCAAGGTCGATGGATCCGATCGACTGACCCAAGCGTTGGAGAGCCGCTTCGGCAAAGGGGTCGTGGTCGATTCGACGCCGGTGGGCCAACCTTTTTGAGGTCACTGTGAACGACTTTTTGGAATTTGAAAAACCGATTTTGGAAATCCAGGCCCGGATCAATCATCTCAAAGATTTGGTGAAGACCGAGCCGAGGCAAAACGAAGAGATCAAGAAGCTCCAGAAAAAAATGGAGGCGCTGCAAGAGGAGATTTACGCCAAGCTGACCGCCTGGCAGAAGACCCTCATCGCCCGACACTCTCAGCGGCCGAACACCGACGACTACATTGCAATGATGTTTGAGGATTTCACCGAGTTGCACGGCGACCGGCTCTATGGCGACGACAAATCGATCCTCACCGGTCTCGCCCGGCTGGATGGGCGCTCCGTCGCCGTGATCGGTCATCAGAAAGGGAAGACGGTCAAGGAGCGAATCTCCCGGAATTTCGGCATGCCCCATCCCGAGGGCTACCGGAAGGCGCTCCGGATCATGCTGCTCGCCGAGAAGTACAACAAGCCGATCATCACCTTCGTCGATACCCCGGGGGCCTACCCCGGCGTCGGCGCGGAAGAGCGCGGCCAGTCGGAGGCAATCGCCCGCAACCTGATGGTGATGTCTCAGATTAAGGTGCCGATTATCTCGGTCGTGATCGGCGAGGGGGGGAGCGGCGGGGCGCTGGCGATCTCGGTCGCGGATCGCCTCCTGATGTTGCAGTACTCCATCTACTCGGTCATCTCTCCGGAGGGATGCGCCGCCATCCTCTGGAACGACGCCGCCAAGACGGCCGAAGCGGCCGAAGCGCTCAAGATGACCGCGCAAGATCTCCTTCACTTGAAAGTCATCGACGAGATCCTGCCGGAACCTCCCGGCGGGGCCCACCGCAATCCGGCCAAGATGGCGGAAGGACTCGCAAAGATCCTCTCGAAGCATCTTCGGGAGTTGGAATCTCTCCCTCCGAAAGAACGCCTCCAGGCCCGTTACAACCGCCTTCGGAAGATCGGCGCCTTCTCGGAGGAAGCCACTTTACCGAAGGCTCCTCCCTCCTCCTGAACCACCCGTCCCGCCGCCGCTCGGCATCC
>JAHFEM010000117.1 GCA_023248505.1 Nitrospirota bacterium | reverse complement strand
GATAGGGATTGGCGTTGAATTCGTGCATGGTCCACGCGTTTAAATCGAGCACCGCCTCGCCCTCGCGCTGGGTCACAAAGGCCGAAAGCGCTGCAGGCAGATGGGGCGCCGCATTGGGGCTCATGCGTATTTGAGCGTAGTTGACGTTGCCCGTATAGATATTGTAGGAGAGCGCGGAGTCCCATCGATTCACATTATTGAGAAGCGGCAAGATCCCGATGAAGAGGACGGCGAGCGCCTGAGGCACGCTGTGGAAACGGGGCGCGCCGAACATTTTTTTGAACTCGAAGGGAGGCGCTTTATAGAAGAGCACCCAGGCCTGCACCGCCATCGTCTGGCCCCAGATCCAGGCGCTGTCGTTCCAGTCGTTTCGGATCGGTCCGATGAGGAAGAAGATGAGCGCATGCATCAACAGCGCATCGTAGAGCGCGATGGCGCGGAATCGCTTCGTCAGAAGTCCGATCCCGAACAACACCTCGAAGACCGCGGCCAATACGCCGAGGACCGGCAGGTAGGGAATGTCGAACGGCAGAAGATCGGTCAGCGGCCGGAGGAACCAGGGGAATTCCTCGTTGAAAAAATGCGTGTTCAGCTTCTGGACCCCGCCCCAAAAATAGACCGCGGCGATGATGAATCGAAATCCGGCGAGAATGCGATGCGCTTCGTCTTCCCCTGCATCGCTTCGATACGTGAACAGAAGCAGAAAAAGGAAAAAGAACTGATAAAACGACGGCCAGACGCGGCTCTGATCCTGCAGAAAGAGAAGTGTAAAAGCCGCAAGGACCCACCCGACCAACGTTTTAGAGCGAGGCCGGGCGACAAGGGCGAGAAGGAGCCCAGAGAAGAGCGCGAGAAAAAGATAGTCGAACGGATAGGGAAAAGCGGGAATGAGCCCGAAGAGAGGAACCAGGGGATAGAGCCGGCTTGAAATCCAGAGCTTCCAGGAGAAACCGAGGCAGAGCAAAACGAAAAGAGCGAGAAGTCTTGTAAAGACGATCAGCCGTTTTTCTTCGCTCTCGAAGATCGATGCGGCTCCTTCCGGCTGCGACCCCGCCCCGCCGAGCCGAGACAACGGGCGCAGGCGCGGAACAGAGGGTCTCCGACTGCGCTTCGTTTTCATGCCGGCTTTCCTCCTCTAAACAGATCGAATATACCATACGTTATGCATTTTCGTGCCTGCCTCGAAGCGGCGCCGGAATCTCAAAGAGCATGGTTTAGATTCGCACTTTTTTTCGTAATCATCCATCCGCTGCGTCCTAAATTTTCGACGGCTCGTGGGTGCAATCTCCCATTTGTTCGGCGTGCGAAAAGAGGGCTGCTTCAGGAAGGTTTGCGCGCCGTCCGGCGCGCGGCGAAGTGAAGGCGCACGTTTTATGGGGTGTCTTCCGCGGGCGGCGTCAAGATCGTTTTACGGCATGTTTTCGCGCCGCAGCGGCAGGCGTAGAGCCTCTCGGCCTCCGCGTCTTCATTCCCATCCCTTTCATATGCGTAATCGAAGAAAAGCTCGACCCCGGCGGGAATATCGCATATCGCATCGATAAAGACCCGGCCGCCTTCAATGACCGATTCACAATTCGGGTCACAGGAGTGATTGATATACCGGGCGTCATTCCCGTCCCGTGATGCGTCGACGACGGTTTGCTCATCCACGCTGAAGAGAAAGGTATGATGCCGCTCCGCCGCGGCGTCGTCATACCGAGCGTCGGCCTCCTCATGGGTGATGCGTTCGCCGGTATATTCAACGATCCGCGTCCCTTTCGGAATCGGCCGGACGGCGAAGGTGCCCAATCCCTGGATGCCGGAGGAGCGGACCTCAAACCATTTTCGGGTCCGTTGTCGAGAGGTTGTCTTACTGACGGTATCTGGGTTGACCGGCATTTTAAACAGGCGACTTTCTAGACCCCATTCGGATTCGGAGGTCGTGGCGAAGATCCGCCCCAGTTGGGGCCGGGCCGGCGATCAAAAAGCGACGCGCCGACTTCTTCTTGGAATAGATTTTTTGGAATGTCCCCTTTTAACATAGAGAGGACGAAAACTCAATCCCCTTCGGCAAAGGAAACGCTTCGCATTCGCTACGACGAACGCGGCCCTTCGTCCTTTCGGATCAGCTCGATTTCGGCAAGAAGCTCCTCTTCCGTGATGATCTCTTTTTTGAGGAGCAGAGAAATCAGCGCCTCCTGGAAGACCCTTCCCCTTTCCGCTTGGCTCTTTCCCCCTTCATAAGCCACCCGCTCCTTGCCGTTTTGAGCGGTCGCCTCGGGTCGGCCTTGACCGCTTGTCTTGGAGCCAAAACGGGCGATCATGATGATGACCGCCAGCCCGACTAAAAGTATAAAAAGAAAACCCATCGTTCCGCCTCACTCACACAGGAATCTGTTCGATCGCCGCTTCATCCAACAAGCGGAGCCCCAGAAGGTCGCGCGCGCTCCCGCCCGGAACAAAGATCTCCAGATGGTCCGAGCTGTTCACAATGAGATTGCCGGAGCCCTTCTCCCCCTCCGCATAATTTCTTTTCAGACCGGCCAGACGAACCCCTTTGATCTGCAGCGCGATTCTTCGGGCGCCGATCGACCCCTTCAGAACGGCCCCGGTCACGTTCGTGACGGCATTGCCGAAGCGGTCGAGATAGACCACCTTCCCCATAATCCGATCCCCCTCCGCTTTCGTAGAAAGCCCCTCGATCAGGATGGGATCTTTGATCTCACGGCCCAATGCCTCCGGCGGGGCCCCGTTTGCAAGGAGGGCCGCGATCGGGGCGAACTGATCGCGGCCGGCGAACGTGGGGCTCTTTTCAAATTTGAGCAGCGGCGTCTCGTCGACGGCATAGACACGGCACCCCTTCCGCTGGAGGAGATAGGTGAGCAGACCATTATCCGGGGCCACGTAAAACTGCCCCCCTTCGGCGGCGATGATCTTCCGCCGATCGGTTCCGACGCCGGGATCGACCACCGCCAGATGGATCGTCCCCTTCGGGAAGTAAAGCGAGATCTCCTTCAGGACAAAAGCGGCGCTGATCAGGTCTTGTGGAGGAAGCTCATGGCTGATGTCGATGAGCTGAACACCCGGCGATCGTTGGAGCAAGACCCCCTTGACGCTCCCGACAAAGTAGCCGCCGGAGCCGAAGTCGGTGGTGAGGGTGATCAGGGGGGCGGAGGTTGAAGTTGCGGAATGATGGGCTAACTTTTTTTTAGTCGGCATCCCTCACCCCGCATTCCGCACCCGTCGGCCCGGCCTCATTCAAATGTGATCTTGAGGATTTCGTATTCGACTGTTTTGGAGGGGGTGACGATCGACACCGAATCGCCGACCCGCTTGCCGATCAGCGCTTTTCCGACCGGGGATTGGACGGAGATCTTTCCTTCTTTCAAATCGGCCTCGTCTTGGCCGACGAGGGTGTATTTCCGCTCTTCTTCCGACTGCAGATCCATAATGGTCACGGTGACGCCGAAGACGACCTTCTCGGTCGATAGATTATTCGTGTCGATCACCTGTGCGTTCGCCAGCTTGTCTTCCAGCTCCCGGATCCGCCCCTCTACGAAGCTCTGCTTCTCTTTCGCCGCCGCATACTCCGCATTTTCGGAAAGATCACCGTGCGCCCGCGCTTCCGCAATCAGGGCGATGACCTTGCCGCGCTCGACCCGCTTTAACCGCTCGAGCTCCTCTCGAATCTGTTCATACCCTTTTTGGGTCATGGGTACTTTCACTTTTTCCCTCCCATTTCTGCGTGATACTCTTGGAGCGTTTTAACCGCCATTCCCTCTTTCAGCAGCGATTCGATCCCTCGCACCGCCGCTTTGGCCCCTGCGATGGTGGTGAAGTAAGGAATGCCGTAGTGCAATACCGTCTGCCGAATCGCATAAGAGTCGACCTGGGAGATCTTATCTCCGACCGTGTTGATCACCAGATGGATTTCCCTGTTCTTCAGAATATCGACCACATGCGGCCTCCCTTCCTGGACTTTATTGATCCGCTCGACGGTCATGCCGTGTTGATCGAGGTAAGCGGCGGTCCCGGCGGTCGCAATCACGCTGAAGCCGAGTTCGCAGAGTCGCTTCGCGGACGGCAGAATGGCCGGCTTGTCTTTATCCTTCACGCTGATAAACACCTTTCCGGAGAGGGGAAGAAAGTTCTCCGCCCCCGCTTCCGCCTTGGCGAAGGCCCGGCCGAAATCATGATCGATCCCCATCACCTCCCCGGTCGATTTCATCTCGGGACCGAGGATGGAGTCGACGTTCAATCGTTTGAACGGGAAGACCGCCTCTTTCACGGCGATATGGGAAATCGGCCGCGCCTCAAAAACCCCTTGCTCCCGAAGCGACCTTCCCAGAATCGCCTTCATGGCGATCTTGGCCAAAGGAAGACCGATCGTCTTGCTGACGAAGGGGATCGTTCGGGAACCGCGCGGGTTCACTTCCAAAATATACACTGCGCCGTCTTTGACTGCAAACTGGGCGTTCATCAATCCGATCACCCCCAGCTCTTTGGCCAGGATGATCGTCTGCGCGCGGATCGTCTCCAAGATCGACGGGCTCAATGAAAACGGCGGCAGCGAGCAGGCGGAATCGCCCGAATGGACCCCCGCCTCTTCAATATGCTCCATGATCCCGCCGACAAAAACCTCCCGGCCGTCGCCGACGGCATCGACATCGATCTCGACCGCGTCTTCCAAGTACTTGTCGATGAGAACCGGGTGCTGCGGCGACGCCTCCACCGCATGGGTCATATACCGGCGCAGGCTCTCCTGATCGTAGATCACCTCCATCGCCCGCCCGCCGAGCACGTAAGACGGGCGGACCATCACCGGGTAGCCGATTTCATCCGCCGCCTTGAGCGCTTCGGGATAGGAGCGGGCGAGGCCGCTTTGCGGCTGCTTCAACCCGAGTTTTTCCAGCAGCGTCTTGAACCGCTCCCGATCTTCGGCCCGGTCGATCGCGTCGGAGGAGGTCCCCAAGATCCGGACCCCTTCCCGTTCGAGCGGGACCGCCAACTTCAACGGGGTCTGCCCGCCGAACTGGACCACGACCCCCTCCGCCCCCTCCCGCCGGACGATATGAAGGACATCTTCCAGCGTGAGCGGCTCGAAGTAAAGCCGGTCGGAGGTATCGTAGTCGGTGCTGACCGTTTCCGGGTTGCAGTTGACCATGATGCTTTCATAGCCGATTTCTTTCAGCGCCGCGGCGGCGTGAACGCAGCAGTAGTCGAACTCAATCCCCTGTCCGATCCGGTTCGGGCCGCTCCCGAGGATGATCACCTTCTTCCGATCGCTCGGGGTCGCCTCGCACTCCCGCTCGTAGGTCGAGTAGAAGTAAGGGGTGTAGGCTTCAAACTCCGCGCCGCAGGTGTCGACCCGCTTGTAAACCGGAAGGACCCCCTCTTTCTCCCGCCAGGCGCGGACCTCCCCCTCCGAGCGTCCGACCAGTTGCCCGATGCGGCGGTCGGAGAAGCCCGACGCTTTCGCCGACCGAATCGCCTCTGGATCGAGCGGCGCCCCGTGGTTCAGCTTCTTTAATTTCTCTTCGATCGCAACGACCTCCCGGATCTGATCGAGGAACCAGGGGTCGATCTTCGTCAGCTGGTGGATCTCATCGATCGACATCCCCAAGCGGAGCGCATCGGCGACCTGCCAGAGCCGGTTGAAGGTCGGGCGGGCCAGCATCTGCCGAAGCGGCTCTTCGTGCTGCTCCGACGTGTAGCGCGGCTCCAGGCCGTCGCGCTTGATCTCAAGAGATCGGCAGGCCTTGAGCAACGCCTCCTTGAAGTTTCGGCCGATCGCCATCACCTCCCCGACCGATTTCATCTGAAGGGTGAGCGTCGTGTCTGCGCCGGGAAACTTCTCGAAGGCGAACCGGGGAATCTTCACCACGACATAGTCGAGCGTCGGCTCGAACGAAGCCGGCGTCACGCGGGTGATGTCGTTTCGGATCTCGTCGAGCGTCAGGCCGACGGAGAGCTTGGCGGCGATCTTGGCGATCGGGAAGCCGGTCGCCTTCGAGGCGAGCGCCGAGCTGCGCGAGACGCGCGGGTTCATCTCGATCACCCGCATCTCGCCGTTCTTCGGATTGAGCCCGAACTGGATGTTCGACCCGCCGGTGTCGACGCCGACGCCGCGGATGATCCGGATCGCCGCATCGCGCATCCGCTGATACTCCTTGTCGGTCAGCGTCTGCGCCGGGGCGACCGTGATCGAATCGCCGGTGTGGATTCCCATCGGATCGAGATTTTCAATCGAGCAGATGATGACGACGTTGTCGCGCTTATCGCGCATCACTTCCAGCTCGAACTCCTTCCACCCCAGGACGGACTCCTCGACGAGGACCTGATGGATCGGGCTGCTCGTCAAGCCGGCTTCGACGCGCGTCTCAAATTCCTCGCGATTGTAGGCGACGCTCCCCCCCGCGCCGCCGAGGGTGAAGGAAGAACGGATGATCGCCGGAAAGCCGGTCTCCTCCACGATGGCCAGCGCCTCTTCCCGGCTGCGGGCACGGCCGCTCTTCGGGTATTC
>JAHFEM010000116.1 GCA_023248505.1 Nitrospirota bacterium | reverse complement strand
ATGTTGCAAAAAGCTTTTTGGTCAGCTCGAATTTCCTGGCGGCTGAAATTTGAATCGCCGGCCCGGTCACATCGTATCCCTTGTCGAGGAGTCCTCTGTCCTCCGGGAGCGATCGGCCGCGCACGGTGATCTCGGGGTGAGCGATGACCCCCCCGGCCCCGATCCGATAGATCCATCGTCCCTGCTGCCAGGCTCGATTGAGCATGAGGAGATTATACCCGTGCGAAATCGAGAAGCTTTCGACTTCCGAGGGCCTATTCACCAGGAAGAGTTTGAGATGCACCAGCTCCAGCTCCCATGCCCGATCGGCCTCCCATCGGCCGATGCGCACGGAATAGTAGGGCGGGGGCTCAAAAGCGCGGGTATGGTATTTTGCGTCGAGCTCAATTTCTTCTTCTCCCCGTTGGTCGATCGTGAGAGGGGTCCGGGCGTGGGAGACCAACCCTCCCAACAGCTCAACGCTCCAGCGCTTCTCCGCCTGAACGGGGAAAGCGAGAAGAAGGACCAGGAAAGGGAGGAGCCAAGGGGCCGTCTTTTCCATAAAAGCGAACTTCCGATAAAGAAGAGGTCCCGATGAGGCTATTCGATCTCGCTGCGGCGCGATTGGCCCTCCTCTTTGATCCAAACTGTTTTGATGTTGACGAATTCCCGGATTCCGAATTCGCTCAGCTCCCTCCCGTAGCCCGACTGCTTCACACCGCCGAAGGGGAGGCGGGGGTCGGAGGCGACCATCGCATTGACAAAAACCATCCCCGCTTCGATCTCGTCGATGAACCGGGCCCGCTCCATCGCGTTCTTCGTCCAGACGCTGCTTCCGAGTCCGAAGACTGTGTCGTTCGCCATGCGGATGGCCTCGTCTATGTTCGCCACCCGGAAGAGGGAGGCGACCGGTCCGAAGATCTCCTCCCGGTATGCGGGCGTCTCCCTCGGAATGTCGGTCAGGACCGTCGGTGCGTAATAAAATCCGGGACGATCGAGCCTTCTCCCTCCGGTGAGAAGCCGCGCTCCGGCTGCGACGGCGGCGCTTACCTGCTCATCGACGATCTTCACCTGATCGGCCGTGGCGAGGGGGCCGATCTGCGTCTTCTCCTCCATCGGATCGCCGACCCGGAGTCTTTCCATCAATTCAGTGAATCGGCGTTCAAATGGGCCGGCCGCCTCTTCCGCCACGATGAACCGTTTGGCGGCGATGCACGATTGCCCATTGTTGATGACTCTCGCCTGGACCGCCGTTTTAACCGCCTCTTCCAGATCGGCGCTCGGCATGACGATGAAGGGATCGCTTCCGCCGAGCTCCAGGACCGTTTTTTTGATCCGCTGGCCGGCCTGGCCTCCGATCGCTCTTCCCGCGCCGACGCTTCCGGTGAGGGTGGCCGCGCGGACGCGCGGATCGTCGATCACGCGGGAGACCTGTTCGGAGCCGATGAGGAGGGTTTGAAAGATCCCCTCCGGGAATCCGGCGCGCTTGAAAATCGCCTCGATGGCGAGGGCGCATTGAGGGACGTTCGAAGCATGTTTAAGCAGGACGACATTTCCAGCCATCAAGGCCGGCGCGGCAAAACGGAAAACCTGCCAGAATGGAAAGTTCCACGGCATGACGGCGAGGAGGGGACCGAGCGGTTGGAAGCGAATATAACTGCGGGTCGCATCGCCCTTCACTTCCATCTCGGCCAGAAATCGCTCGGCATTCTCGACATAGTAACGGCAGGCCCAGGCGCACTTGAGGGCTTCGGCGGCCGCCGCCTTGAACGGCTTCCCCATTTCAAGGGTCATCAGCCGCCCGAGCGGCTCTTTCTCCATTTCAAGAATCTGAGCCGCCTGAGACATCCATTTTGCTCGATCGGCGAAGGAGACCTGCCGGTAGGACCGGAACGTCTCCTCGGCCCGCCGGATCTTCTCATCGATCTGCAGATCGGTCAGCGGGGAGAAGATTTTGATGGTCTCACCCGTCGCTGGATTGATGGTTGCGATGGCCATGATTAAAACCTCTGCATCGTTCATGGAGAAGGGGCTTCTTTCTTGTATTCTAGAAAGGCGAGAGGGTGGAAACAATCCTCTGAGAAGATGACGCCGATTCGGATGATTTACAGCGGGGACAAGCGGTCGATAGGAGCGACCGGCGTGAGCGCGGGAGAGCAAGAAAGGACGGGCAATTCACACGCGACGCGCCGATCAGACCGATTCCGTCTGCTGAAGTGTCATCCGTTTCTCTGAAAACTTAAAGCAATGCTTTAGGATGTTAATTCTGAAAATGCGGCGGACGGCCGTGAGTCGGCTGTCCGGATGACCAGAAAGGCGTCACAGGAGCGGTTCACTACTCCGCAGCGATTTCCGCGGCCACCAGATCGATCGACGGTTCCCCTGCGTGGCGGACGATCTCGGCCTTGGCAAGATCGCGCAGACGGACGATCTCCAGCCAATCCCGTCCCGCCGGGGAGATCGGCTCTCCGAGGGTGACCTGTATCGGGCCGGGCCGAGGAAGCCGGCGTCCGGGCCAGAGGATCTCGCGGGTTCCTCGAATGGCCACCGGGCAGACCGGCCGGCCGGTCTCGGCGGCGACTTTAAAGGCCCCCAGCCGGAAGGGGCGGACCCCCCGAATCCGGGAGAAGGTCCCTTCCGGGAAGATCAAGACCGAATGGCCCTGCTGAAGCGCCTTCTCGATCCGTTGCGTGCCTGTGACGCTCTCGGATAGGTCGAGCCGGTCCACCGTCAAGTGTCCCACCTTCTGGATGAAGGTCCGAATGATCGGCGCCGACATCAATTCCCGCTTGGCCACAAAGAGGAAGCCGGGTGGAAGCGCCGCCATCAAGACGACCGCATCAAGATAGCCGGAGTGGTTCGCAACGAGAACGAGCGGGCCGTTCTCCGAAAGATGAGCGCGGCCCTCCACCGTGAGAGGGCAGCCGACCCAAGAGAGGAATCGACGCGCCCAGAAATGAGAGAGACGAGCGGCCCGCGGCCCGGCCGGTAAGAGGCGCATGGCCAGCCAGACGGGGGGCAGGGTCAGAAGAAGAACGATCCCGACGTAGGCGGTATAGGCCAGACGGCCGAAGACGGCCAGAGCATGTTTCAAGCGCGCGCCGAGACCGGCCAACCATATCCCGGCGATCTGGAGCGCGGGGGCGCGGCGCGGCGGCCCCATCTCCCCCTGCAGATAAGCCGCCCGAAGCGCGGCGCGGCGGAGTTTCCCGCTCGAGGTTTTAGGAATGGTATCGGGCGGGACCAATGAGACGATGTCGGGCCGGATATCGGTCGCGGCCGCGACTTTCTCCATCACCTCTCCGATCAACCGGCGCCGCGCCTCTTCCTTTTCCGCCCTTGTCTCGGCGACGACCACCAGTTTCTCCGTTCCGATCTCCGGGTCGGGGATGCCGAAGGCGGCGACCCGTCCTCTGCGGATGCCGGCGATCTCTCCGACAATTTCTTCCACCTCTTGCGGATAGAGATTCCGGCCCGCCTTGATAATGATGTCCTTGCGCCGGCCCGTTACGAAGATCTCTCCCTCCGCCCGATAAGCAAAATCGCCTGAATCGCACCAGCCGTCCTGGAAGGCCTTCTCTGTCGCCTCCGGATCGCGGTAATAGCCTCTCATCGTCGACGGTCCCCGAAACTGCAGCGCTCCTTCGATCCGCTCTCCCGCTTCGCCGCCCGACGCGTCGACAATTCGAACCTCGTGCCGGGGGAGAGGCGCGCCACAGGAGACAAAGTGGAGCGGAGAGGGTTCGGAGGAAGGCGCCGGCTCCGCCCGACGATGGCGCTCGAGCGGCTCGCGGTCGACGGCGTCGATCCGAGGGGGCCGCCCGATCGGGGGGAAGGTTAAAGCCACCGACGATTCGGCCAATCCATACACCGGAAAGAAAGTCTCCTTCCGAAAACCATAGGGGGCGAACCGTTTTGTAAACCGGGCGAGGGTGTCGGGGCTGACCGGCTCGGCGCCGTTGAAGGCGACCCGCCAGGAGCTCAAATCAAGTCCTTCGATGGCCCGCTCGTCGATCTTGCGCACGCAGAGCTCGTAAGCAAAGTTCGGCGCGGCGGAGAGGGTTCCCCGGTGATAGTGAATCGCCCAGAGCCACCGCTCCGGCCGGGTCAGAAAGGTCAGCGGCGAGAGAATGGCAATCGGGATGCCGAAGTAGAGGGCGCCGAGCCAGGAGCCGATGAGCCCCATGTCATGGTAGAGCGGCAACCAGCTGACCCCGGCATCGGCCGGTCCGATCCGGGCCGCCTGGCCGATGGCGCGAATGTTGGCGAGGACATTCTCGTGCGCCAGCAGGACCCCCTTGGGGAGGCCGGTGCTCCCGGAGGTGAACTGAATGAGGGCCGGATCTTCCGGCCGCAGTTCGATTTTCGGCCGCTCGGAAGAAGATCGGCGCAATGTTTCAACCGTCGTCACATCGGTGAGACTGGGAACGAGCGGCCGGAGGAGTTTGGCCAAGCCCTCCACCCGGCTGGAAGCAACGAGGACGCGGGCATCGGCCTTCTGTAAGATGGCGACCTGGCGGCGGGCATACTCTTCGATCTGATCGATCCGAACGGGAGGATAGAGCGGGACGGGGATGCCTCCGGCAAAGAGGACGCCGAAGAAGGTGTAGAAAAAATCGGGCCCGGTGGGGAGCATCAACGCGACCGTCTCGCGGCGGCGGAGCCCCTGCTCCAACAGCCCTTGCGCGACGGCGCCGGCCGCGTCGACGAGCTGACCGTAGGTGATCTTGGATTCCATTCCGTCTTCTTGCGGAAGGTAGATATGCGGTCGGCCGGCCTCTCTCTCCGCCCGATTCAGAAGAACCTCCAGCAGGGATGAAGCGGTTTCAGGCGGGGGGGTGGCTTCTCCAATCTCCGGAAGCCGTTCCATTGAGAGGGGACGCCCGGGGGCTTCGGATCGCAGAACGGCGCGCGCCAGGTCGCGCGGGGTTCTTGCCTCGGCGATCAGATGTTCCGGAATTCGGGCGGAGAAGGCCTTCTCGATCCGAAGAAGCAACTCGACCCGCTCCAAACTTCCCATCCCGAGATCGCGATCGAGAGAAGCGTCCAAGGAAACCGAATGGGCGGCCCGTTCCATCCCAAGCTCGGCGACAAACTCCTGGAGAATCTCAAGGACCTTTTGTTCGACGATATCACGGGGGTCGGGGAGACGCTCGGTTGCCATAAGAAATGACTCCTCTGACGGAGGGTGGAAGAAGAGAGACTCGATCCGATTCCTTATTCACCAAGGAGCGCGGGATGAGAGAGATTCGTCGGATACATTGTCCATGGGGATAATAGCTTATTCTATCATGTGATAATTGATTAAAAAGGACAATACTCCGAAAGGAGTACCCCTGGAATACGGAACGCTCCAGAGAGGTTTCACAGCGGCCCTCTCTTTTTCCGGGACCCGGCGAAGGGGAAGGCGCATTGCAGCGGGTTAGATTTGTTTGACTCTCGGAGCGGTTCAATGGCAGAATGAGGCCATGCCGCATCTAAAAGACCAAGTGGCCGTTATCACCGGGGGAAGCAGCGGGATCGGCTTTGCCGTTGCCCGGGCGGCTCTGGCCGAGGGGATGCGGGTGGCGATTGCCGCCCGAAACCAAGAGAAGCTCGCCCATGCCGTTGCGGAATTAAAGAAAGAGGCGAAGGGGGAAGATCGTCTCATGGCGATCCGGACCGATGTCTCCGTGGCCGCTCAGGTCGAAGCGATGGTCCGGGAGACGGTCGACCGGTGGAGCCGGGTCGATCTGCTGGTCAACAATGCCGGGATCGGCCAGTCGGCTCCGATCGAAGAGATGAGCGAGGCCGATTGGGATCGCGTCCAGTCGGTCAATTTAAAGGGGGCCTTCCTCTGCATGAAAGCCGTGCTGCCGGTGATGAAGTGGCAGCGCTCCGGATATATCGTGAACATCTCCTCGTTGGCCGGGAAGGAAGGGACCGGGGGGCTGGCCGCCTACTCCGCCTCGAAATTCGGCTTGATTGGACTGACCGAGAGCCTCCTGGAGGAGGGGGTCGCGCATCAGATCCGCGCCACGGCGATCTGTCCGGGCTATGTGGCGACCCCGATGGTGGCGGGGGTTTCGGTGCCGCCGGAGGAGATGATCCCGCCCGAGGACATCGGAAAGATCATCATCGGCCTGCTCCACCTCTCGCCGGTCACGATCATTAAAGAGATTGTGGTCCAGCGCCGCGGCGCAATTGGTTAAGAGCTTAACCCTCTTTTGCAGGGAGGGCGAGGGGATAGAAGGCCGGCCCAGCTGAAAGGTTACCTTCTACCCCCTCCCGCTTCCCCGTGCATCCTGCCGGGTGCACGGGGAAACGGTGCAGGCAGGCAAAGAGGAGACGTGTCTGTATGCCGAAAGTCTACCATCTTGATCTATCTCGAAGCATGCTGAAGGGGGCGAAGCTGGCGCTCCTCCCCGGTGATCCGTTTCGGGTCCCGAAGATCGCCGCACAGATTGAGCGGCGGGGAGGGGAGAAGGCGGCGGAGCTTGCCTGGAAAAGAGAGTATCGAACCTTCTTGGGGGAGCTCGGCGGGAAGAAGGT
>JAHFEM010000115.1 GCA_023248505.1 Nitrospirota bacterium | reverse complement strand
CGAAATGCGCTGATTCCGCTTTTGACGGTGGTGGGGCTTCAGATCGGGGCGTTGCTGACCGGATCGATCATTACCGAGACCATCTTCTCCTGGCCCGGGCTCGGGCGGCTGACGATTCAGGCGATCCAGAGCCGAGACTACCCGCTCATCCAGGGATGCATCCTCGCCATCACCGTGACCTACCTTCTGGTGAACCTGATGATCGATCTCCTCTACACGGCGGTCGACCCGAGGGTGCAATATCAATGACAAAATACGGGAGACAGGAGGGGGAATGATTTTTACCTTTTGTTTTCTCGGCCTTGACCCCTTACGCCTCCCGCCCAACGCCTTACGTGTTGTAAGGGGAGTCATCCCATGAGAGACTACCGTATCAAGGTCGGGCTCCTCTTCCTCACCCTCTTTCTGATCGCCGCCCTCTTTGCACCGCTTCTCGCCCCCTACGATCCCCTGGAGCAGCAGCTGAAAGAAGGGCTCGCTCCCCCTTCCGCCGAGCACCCGCTGGGGCAAGATAAGCTGGGGCGGGATCTTCTCAGCCGCATTCTTTACGGCGCGCAGATCTCCCTTTGGGTCGGCCTCACCACGGTCACGGTCTCCCTCGCGGTCGGCTGTCTGGTCGGAGCCTTTGCGGGTTTCTTCGGCGGGTGGATCGATGAGTTGCTGATGCGGCTGGTCGATCTCTTCCTGGCCTTTCCCGGCATTCTCTTGGCGATCGCCCTCGCGGCGGTCTTGGGGCCGAGTCTTCGGAATGTGATCATCGCTTTGTCGGTCATGGGGTGGGTCGGCTATGCCCGGTTGGTCCGGGGCCAGATCCTGGTGGTCCGGGAATTGGACTACGTTGCGGCGGCGCGGGCGCTCGGGGCGGGACCGTTTCGGATCATCACCCGCCATCTTTTTCCGAACATCCTCGCCCCGATCATCGTCGAGGCGACGTTCGGAATCGCCGGGGCGATCGTCACCGAGGCAAGCCTTTCGTTCTTGGGGCTGGGGGTGGTTCCGCCCAACCCGAGCTGGGGGGCGATGCTGAGCGACGGCCGATCGTTTCTCCTCCTCGCTCCGCACCTCACGGCGATTCCGGGGATCGCGATCATGTTGGTGGTGATGGCGCTGAATCTGCTGGGAGATGCCTTGCGCGATCGGATGGATGTGAAAAGCCGATGAGGATTTTGTGCGGGGCCCCGGCCTCTCCTTCCGGGTTCCTCGCGGAGGCCGATAGAGAGGCGTCATGCGTCTCATAGACAAAACAAAAGGCCAGGCCGACTAAGAACGGCCTGGCCTTTTTAAAACAGATCTTTCAAAACTAGATCACTTCGATGAACTCGGCGGTTTTTTCTTCGCGATCCGACGTGAGGTACCGGACCCTCACCTTGTCCCCGGGCCGCAGCTCGCTGAAGTTCGCCGGCCGCCCCTGGATCGTGATCTTCGTCTGGGCCGTCACCCTCATTTCCTTATCCCGGCTAAACAACCCGGGCACGATGCGGATGCGCTGGTTTGCGGGATCGATCTTGATGATCTTTCCCCGCGCCTCTTGCAGCTCTTTTCGCTTCGGCACCTTCGCCACCGTCGGCTCCGCTTCTTCGACCGAAAACCCGGCCGTCGGAAAAAACGGAAGGATCGTCATCATGGCGAGAAAGACCGCGATGTAAAATAATCGAAGGGCCATCTTCTTTCCTCAATCAGACCATTTCGTCCTGATTGTAGCGGAAAGAAGCGGGGCAATCAAGATCACTTCATTTCAACAAGAACCAGCCGGTTTCCGTCCGGGTCGTGGAGGGAGGTAAAATCGGCGCCCCCGGGAGCGGTCTCGACTTTGCTGCAACGGATTCGCTTGCGCTTGAGCTCGGCCACGACTTTCTCGATATTTTTCACCCGGAGCATAATTCCCCAGCCGCCATCGGACATTCGCTTCGCTATTTTCGGCTTCTTTCCCTTTTCCGCACCGATCGAATGGAGCCCGAGGACGGTCCCTCCCGGAAGGTTCAGCTCGGCATAATAGGGCCGGTTCATCGCCGGTTTCAAACCGAGCTTCGCGTAGAAGGCGATCGACTTCTTCATGTCCCGCACCCCCGCCATCACCCATGAATCTGCAATCATCTTCGCCATCTTCCCTCCGAATTTTCTCTCTCCGCCGTCCTCTGTAAGGAAACCCTGAATGGGCCCTCCTCCCGTGGGACTTTACCAACCTTTCAGGACCTTCCGGAGCTTTTCGACATCCTTCTCGTCGCACCAGACATAGGCCGAGTAGCGCTCTTCGAATCCCATCGCATCGACGGCGTGCAGGTTGATCCCTTCCTGCGCGATCCGATCGAGGGTGTCGGCCAGCGCTCCGGCCCGATCCTCTCCCGTTAAGTGAAAGCAGCTTCCCTCCCGCACGCTCCAGCCGGCTTCCCTCGCCGCCTTTTTGAAGATGTGCGGATCGCGCGGGATCGCGATGATCTCCGCATTGCCCCGTCCGGTCCCGAAACTCCAGACCCCGGCGAGGTTGATTTCGTCCTCCGACATCTTCTTTGAGAATCGGGCGAGCTGTCCCGGACGATCTTCCGTTGCAATCACAAAATAGGTTGCCCGTTCAATATCCATCTTGGACTCCCGTCGGTAGTTGAGTGAGGCGATTATTTAAAAGACCGTGATCAGGTAAAAACCTCCGATAAGATACCGAAATTTAATAAAAAAGGCAAGAATAGGCGAGAATGGGATGAAGGCGATTTCCGATTGCGGAATGGACCTTGCGAAGTAAAAACCGAAAAAAGCCTTCTTTCCCTTCCGAGATCGGCCGTCCGAAATCTGCATTCGAGAGCTCCGGCGCTGTCCAAATTGCATTTCTTCCCCGATTTGACTATGATACCCTCCATGAAGATTAAACTCTATCACCCCCCGCGTGAAATTATCTTGAAAGGCCCCAAGCAGGTTGCCGTCCTTCTGAGGGAGCTGAATCTCGCCAAAGAGGCGCATCTGGTCATCTGCGGGGAGGAGCTCGTCACCGAGGATCGGGTGATCCTCGATGATCAGGTCGTCGAGATTCGTCCGGTGATCTCGGGAGGAGGGGGGTGATTCGATGAAGTGCCGCCAATGTCAACAATCGGCCGTGATCAAGATGGAGCGCCACAACACCTCCCTCTGCCGCGGCTGCTTCAACCTTTACGTCCACGACCAGGTGGAGCGGGCGATCACTGAAGAGAAGATGTTCGATCGGGCGGAGTCGGTGCTGGTCGCGGTCTCCGGCGGAAAAGATTCGCTCGCCCTCTGGGATGTCTTGATCAAGCTCGGCTACCGGACGGCAGGACTTCACCTGAACCTCGGGATCAACGACTATTCGCAGATTTCTCAAGAGAAGGTCGAGGCCTTCGCGGAATCGCGGGGGACCGAGTTGATCGTCCACGCTTATCAGGAGGCCTACGGCCTCGGCGTCATCGAGATTGCGGAGGAAACCGCCCGTCCCGCCTGTTCCGCCTGCGGGACGATGAAGCGGTATCACTTCAACCGGATTGCGATGGAACGGGGCTTCCCCGTGGTGGCGACCGGACACAATCTCGACGATGAAGCCTCCCGTCTTCTGGGAAATGTCTTGCAATGGCAGGAGGAGTATCTGGAGAAGCAATCGCCGGTTCTCTCCGACGAGGGGGGAACTTGGGCGAGAAAGGTCAAGCCGCTTTTTCGTCTCGCGGAGCGAGAGGCGGCGGCCTACGCCGTTCTAAACCGGATCGACTATATCGTCGATGAGTGCCCCATGTCGAAGGGGGCGAAGATGCTCGTCTATAAGGATGTCCTCAACCGTCTCGAAGAAACCTCTCCGGGAACGAAACATCGATTCTATCTCGGCTTTTTGAAAAGGCCGCGCGCCCTGCCGAGCGGCCCCAAGGAGCTCCACCTCCATCCCTGCCAGTCGTGCGGCCAGCCGACGCCGGGAGAGGTCTGCGGATTCTGCCGATTGATGCAGCGGGTGGCGCGATGAAGCTCTTCTTTTCGGGCGAGCGGGTCCATCTGGTCAATGCCAAAGGGGATCACTACCCGCTGACGTTGAAGGCCGGAGCGGTCTTCCAATTCAGCGGCGAGACGATCCCGCACGACACGATCATCGGCCTGGAAGACGGAAGCGAGATCAGCCTCTCGCGGGGAAGCCGCTTCTTTGTGCTGAAGCCGACCTTGGCGGAGTATACCCTCCACATGCCCCGCGGCGCGCAGATTCTCTATCCGAAAGATTTGGCGCTGATTTGCATGTGGGCCGATATCCATCCCGGCGCGACGGTGGTGGAAGCGGGGATCGGATCGGGGGCGTTGACGACCGCCCTCTTGAATGCGGTCGGCGAGAAGGGCCGCGTCATCAGCTACGAGATCCGCGAAGATTTCGCCCGCCGGGCGGTGGCCAACATCGAGACCTATCTTGGAAAAGCCATCACGACCGACCGGCTGCTGGTCCGCCAGCAAGACATTTATGAAGGCATTGAGGAAGAAGAAGTGGACCGGATCGTTCTCGATCTTCCGGAGCCGCACCGGGTGGTGCCGCATGCGCTCTCGAAACTCCGCTCCGGCGGAATCTTCCTGGCGTTTCTCCCGACCGTCCCGCAGGTAGAGCTGGTCGTCACGGCGCTCCGAAGAGAGCCGACGTTCTCCGACATCGGCACTTTCGAGACGCTGCTGCGCACCTGGAACATCGACGGCCGCAGCGTCCGCCCCGATCACCGGATGGTCGCCCACTCCGGATTTATTACGACGGCGCGGCGGGTGAAGCGGCTCCCGAAGAAGGAACCGATCCGGCCGGATGAGGGTCCACTCTCGGAGAGTGACACAACCGAGAAGAAATAAAAATGAACGCAGACGAACTCCGCGCCCTGCAGGCGCCGTTGAAAGCGCGTTATCGTGAGGAACCGACCGCGGCGAAAGTGACCCTGTCGGCGGAAGGAATCCTCGGGGAAGCGTCGATCACCTGCAAGGTCGATACGGGCAAGGCGTTGGTGGAGGCCGGCCTGCACCCGGCGAGCGGCGGGAGCGGGCTGGCCGCCTGCTCGGGCGATATGCTCCTCGAAGCGCTCGTCGCCTGCGCGGGGGTCACCCTCAAGGCGGTCGCAACGGCGCTCGCGATCCCGATCCGATCAGGCAAGGTGATGGCCGAGGGAGATCTTGATTTCCGCGGGACCCTCGGGGTTGACAAACAGGCCCCGGTCGGATTTACTGAGGTTCGCCTTCGCTTCCAGCTTGAGACCGAAGCGCCCCCCGATCAGATTGCGACCCTGCTGAAGCTGACCGAACGCTACTGCGTGATTTACCAGACTTTGCGACATCCGCCCCAAGTGACCCTTTCCAGCGAGGTCAAGGCGTAACCGGGCGTCACGAAAGCCTCTTCAAACAAAGCTCCATCAAATGATCTGTATGTAAAGGATAAAGATGACGATGAAACGTTATTCTCTTTTTCTTTTTGTAGCCCTCATCGCATTCCTCTCGGCGCTTCTCTCAACCTCGGTCGCCGAGGCGCAAAAGAAAGGGGGAAAACCGGCTGAAACGCCGGAGAAGATCGGCCAGGCCGCATTTCCGGTCTCCTGTAAAAAGACGGTTCAGAAATCGTTCGATCGGGGGATCGCCCTGCTCCATTCCTTCTGGTTCCAGGAGGCGGAGCGGGCCTTTACCTCCGTCATTCAGACCGACCCCAACTGCGCGATGGCGTACTGGGGGATCGCGATGAGCTTCTATCACCCCCTCTGGGAAGCGCCCAACGCCGCCGAACTGAGGCGAGGATGGACCTTCGCCGCCCGGGCCAAAAAGCTTGGCAGCAAGAGCGAACGGGAGAGAGACTATCTTGCCGCCGTCGAGACCTTCTACCATGATTCCGACAAGATCGATCACGCCACCCGCGCCCTCGCCTATGAAAAGGCGATGGCGCAGCTTCACCAGAAGCATCCGGAAGACCGCGAAGGGGCGATCTTCTATGCCCTCTCCCTTCTGGCAACCGCGTCGCCGGCCGACAAGAGCCATACAAACCAGAAGAAAGCGGTGGAGATTCTCAACCCGATCTTGGCCGAAGCGCCCCAGCATCCCGGCGTGATCCATTATTTGATCCACGCCACCGACTCATCGGAGCTGGCCTCAGAGGGACTGAGCGCCGCGCGGGCCTACGCGAAGGTCGCTCCGTCGGTTCCGCACGCCCTTCACATGCCCTCTCATACTTTCATCCGTCTCGGGCTCTGGCAAGAGGCGATCGACTCCAACCGCGCATCCGAAGCCGCTGCGAAATCGAAGATGAAGGGGAATCCCGATCAGCGGCTTCATGCGATGGATTACCTGATCTACGCGTATCTCCAAGGAGGACAGGATCTCCAGGCAAAAGGGATCGTGAATGAGCTCTCCTTCCTCCCCAAGACAAAACAGGAGAACATGACCGCCGCCTACGCGATGGCCGCCATCCCGGCCCGCTACGTCATGGAGCGGCGCCGCTGGCAGGAAGCGATGGCCCTTCCCGCACAACCCAGTCGCTACCGCTACACGGAGGCGATCACCTATTTCACCCGCGCCGTCGGCGCGGCCCGAAGC
>JAHFEM010000114.1 GCA_023248505.1 Nitrospirota bacterium | reverse complement strand
TTGGGCTTGGGAGAACTCCCTGCAGAGGACGGAGATCTCTTCGCGAGGACAGGTTTCTTTAAGGGTCATGGAGAGGAACTCCTCCCGGCTGTACCCATAGTGGTGGATCGCGGCCTCATTAACCGCCAGAAACGCGAGCGTCTCCAGATCAAATACCCACATCGGATGCGGATTGCTCTCAAAGAGAAGTCGGTACTTCTCCTCCGAGTCGCGCAACGCTTCCTCCGCCCGTTTGCGATCGGTGATGTCGCTCAAGGTCATTCTGCAGACGCGCCCGTAGAAGGGGTCTTCAATCAGAATGCTCTCCATCTGGGCGTCAAAAGTAGACGCGTTTCCCTTCTGGAACCGAAGCTCACACGACTGTCTGCTTCCGTCCTTGAAAACCTGTCTGAAGTAAGTCATGAAAGGCAACCGGGCCTCTTTGGAGAGGTAGAGAGAGAACGGCGTCTTCAGGAGCTGATCGCGCTCGACCCCAAGCTGCACTGCGCCTTTTAGATTCGCTTCAACGATAAGGCCTTTCTGGTCCAGGGTGAAGTAGCCGACCGGGGCGAAATCGTATAGATCGGAGTAGCGGTTCCGGGACGCCTCCAGCTCAGACTGGATGCTTCGAAGCTCACGGTTCTGCGCTTCCAGCTCAACCTTATGTAATTCAAGCCGACGGAGAAGACTTTCAATTCTCTCAGAGGGCAAACCTTGAGAGGGTTTATTTTCTCGTGGTTGGCTTTTCCGGCCGCTTCTTGCTTCTCTCTTCTCGCCCACCTCTTCCCAATACTCTCCTCAAAAACGATCCGCGTACCGCTCGAAAGGCATGATAGGGATCATAACGCCCGCGCCGGATCTTTTCAGTAATGTGAACAACAGTCCTTCACTTTAATTGATTACAGCGCGTCGCTCACCTGATCTGATTTAGATATACGCAGATCCGCCCAAAAGTATAATACCCCCCGCCGTTTCTGAGTATACTTAGCATATTCGAATTAGATCAACAAAATTTTTACTGTATTTTCACTTCATATCCAGACGGCGCCGTGGGATACCTCATTGGAATGGGGCCGATGTTGACAAGGCGTTTAGCCGGATGTTAAAGTCGGCCTATGCGTAAACAGAAACTGGGCATTCTTCTCTCAACCCCCCCTGAAAACAAGAACTTAGACACCGTCGTCTCTCTCGCGAAAGAGTCCCTTCAACAAGGAGTCGACACGTATCTCTACCTCGTCGATGATGGGGTCCAAAATTTGGATCGCCCGGAGATCGATCTGCTCCGGCAGGAGGGGATCAAGCTGTTTCTCTGCGCCTACGGCGCTCAGCGTCGAGGCATTCCCACCAGCGATAAGGCGGTTTTTTGTGGACTGGTCGTCCTTTCCGATCTGGTAAAGGGGTGTGACCGTTTTATCACCTTTAATTGACCGACGATGATCCGACGCATTCTGGTACTGATTCGAAGCAATCCTGAAGAAAGCCATCGCGCCTGCGAAGGAATTCGTATTGCCTTGGGGCTGGCGGCAGGGGAACATGCGGTGGATGTCATCCTGGCGGACCGGGCGCCTCTTCTTCTGACGCCGGACATCGACAGACTGACCGATGGGGAAATGGCGGAAAAGTTTCTCGCCACGCTGAAAGAGTTTATCCCGGTGTTCTACATCGACAAGCAAAGCGCCGGAGAGATCGACCTTTCGGACAGCGATTATAAAACAAGTCTACTCTCCCGAGAGGAGACGGCAGAGAAAATCGCGGCCGCCGAGATTTTTTTTGCGTTTTAATTTTTTGCGTTTTAAAAGGATTGCATGAAACGGATTTTACACATTTTGAGACGGGGTGATTCGGGGGCCATGGAGGTGATTCGAGCCCAAGCGCAATCGAATGAGGTGACTGTCATCTTGGTTCAGGATGCCGCGGATGCGGATCTGGAGCTGCAGGAATTAAAAGGACAGGTGTTTGCCCTGGCGGAAGATACAAAAAACAAAAAGGGAAATCTCCATCCGCAAATCGGCTACGAAGAAATGCTCGGTTATATTTTGGATTCGGATACGGTGGTGACGTGGTAGGGAGCGCTAGCGGTGGGCGTCTTGATATTCCTCATGCCATGCCATCTGAATCGCTTCTAGAATCGGCTCATTCGATTTCTTCGGGTCGTCTTCGAAGCCGGGAAGTTCGGCCACCATCTTATGCAGATCGGTAAACCGGACCGTGAGCGGGTCTGTATTCGGATATTTCTCCAAGAGCGCCAGCGCGATTTCTTCCGCATCATGCCAACCCAGCTTCATAGGATCTCCCTTCGATTAGGACAGTCTCGATTTCGATCAGTGCTGTTCTGCTTTCCTGAACGTTTGCGTATTTTTAGGAATCTCCACCACCACATCCCCTTTGATCCGGGCCTGGCATCCCAACCGGGAGGTGAGGGTCAACCCTTCTGCCGTATCCAGACGATCCTCTTCATCCTCATCCATGAGCGAGAGATTCTTCTCCGTCCCCTCCCGGACGATGACATGGCAGGTGGTGCACGCGCAATTTCCCCCGCAATTATGCTCCAGATCGATGTGATGATCGAGCGCGACATCCAGGATCGATTGGCCTTCCTTGGCTTCAACGGTGATGTCCTGTCCTATGTCGCCTATTTTAAATGTGACTTTAGGCATGGTCTCTTTCTCTGTTTCAAATAAGATCAAAAATTATAGATCAGAGAGCTTCTTTTCCTGAAGCGCCTCTTTCAACGTTTGATTCATCAACGTCTCGGCGAGGTGCTTCGTCGATTGGTCGAGCCGATCGAGCGCCTCCCGGACGCGATGATGGTCGTTCCCGTTCATCGCCTCTTTCAGGCCGGCGATGCTCTTCTCAATTTCCCCCTTCTCCGATCCATCAACCAATGCCGCGCCCTGCGAGAGCGCCCTCTCGGCATGCCGCAACACCGACTCCGCCTCGTTCCGCGCTTCGATGAACATCCGCTCGTTCAGATCCTCACGGGCGTGCTCGATTGACTCGGAGATCATCTTTTCCACTTCCCCGTCGGTTAACCCATAGGTCGGTTTGACTTCGATCGATTGCGCCTTCCCGCTTCTTAACTCCTTGGCGTTGACGTTGAGGATGCCGTTCGCGTCGATCATGAAGGTCACCTCAATTCTCGGGATGCCGGCCGGCATCGGATCGATCTCGGTCAGATTGAACTTCGCGAGACTCCGGCAGTCTTTTACCAATTCCCGTTCTCCCTGGACGACATGGATCGAGACGGACTTCTGCCCATCGACAAACGTCGTGAACATCTCTTTGGCGCTGCTTGGAATCGTCGTGTTTCGCGGAATCAACCGGCTGACGCCCCCCCCCATTGTTTCAATTCCCAGCGAGAGCGGCGTCACGTCCAGAAGAAGCATGTTCGTGATCCCCCCCGCCAAAATATCGGCCTGGACCGCCGCGCCGAGCGCAACCACTTCATCCGGATTTAATTCGCTGTGGGGGATTTTTTTAAACAGATCGGCGACCCTTTTCCTGACCAGCGGAATCCGGGTCGACCCGCCGACCAGAATGACCTCGTCGACCTGTTCGGGCTTCAGATGGGCGTCGGTCAAGGCCTGACGGCACGGTCCCAAGGTCTTCTCGACGAAATCGTCGATCAGCGCATCGAACTCGGTCCTTGCAATCGTCCGCCGATAATTTATCTTTTTATCCGGAAAAGAAAGTGCAACCTCCGCCTTCTCTTCGAAAGAGAGCTGACATTTAACCTTCTCCGAGACCAACCGGATTTCTTGAAGGGCCTCGGGAGAAGAGGAGAGATCCATGCCGCTTTGCGTTGCAATTTCTCGGACCATCAAGAGCGTCAGCTGTCGATCGACATCATCTCCACCCAAATGGGTGTCGCCGTTGGTCGAGAGGACCTCGAAGATGCCGTTTTTGATTTTTAGGATCGAGACGTCGAAAGTTCCCCCGCCGAGATCATAGACGACAATGGTTCCCTCTTTTTTCTTCTGAAGCCCATAAGCGAGCGACGCGGCGGTCGGCTCATTTACAATCCGGAGGACTTCGAGACCGGCGATCTTTCCCGCGTCCTTCGTCGCCTGACGCTGGCTATCGTTAAAATAGGCCGGAACGGTAATCACCGCCTGACGAACCGGCTCTTTGAAAAAGGCTTCGGCGCGCTGCTTCAACTCTCTTAAAATAAAAGCCGAGATCTCCGGAGGGGTATAAAGCTTTCCGACGACGGAGATTCGGACCACCTCCTGTTTCCCCCCTGTGAGCGCATAGGGAACGAATGTTCGATCGTCTCCGACATCCTCCATCCCTTTTCCCATGAAGCGCTTGATTGAGAAGACGGTCCGATCCGGATAGGTGATCAGATGCTTTTTCGCCTCCTCGCCGACGACCACGCCCTCCGGGCGGCCTTCCCATCCAAATGAGACGACGGAGGGGAGAATGGCGATCCCTTCCGCATCCGGGATGACCCGAGGCGTTCCTCTCTCCATGTAAGCGACCAGGCTGTTTGTGGTTCCGAGATCGATTCCAACGACTCTTGGCATCTAATTTCCTTTCTCTAGCTTTCCAATTCCGGTCTGAATGTCGTTCAGGATACGCTCCAAATAGGCTCTTCGGGATAAGATCTGCTTCATCTCGGAAAGAGATCGACGTTGCTCTTCGGTCAGTCCCTTTTCGGTCCGGCCTTTTTGCAACCGATCCCATTCGATCGAGAGCCGTTCCAGCGACCGGTTTCCCTCTTCCTGAATTTTTAGAAAACGTCCTTCTGCACTCTTGAGTTCACCGAGGAGCCGACCCGCCTCTCCCGCATCACCGGGTCCCCGCTTCACCCCCTCCAACAACTCTTGCAATTCAAAAATTTCATCAAAGAGATCCGCCGGCGCCTCCGATGCAACCGCACTCCCTCCTTCAACGAAACGGATCAAGTATTCTACCCTTTGAATCGGATCCTTTAATGTCCGATAGGATTTGTTTAAAATGGCTGAGTTCTCAAGGCTGATCGCCTGCTCCTCCGAAGATTTCTTTTGATAGAAATCCGGATGGAACTTACGGCTCAACTCATAAAACGCGGCTTCGAGCCGAGCAAGATCGATATTCAACTGGGGCTCAATCCCAAAGAGGGTGAAGTAGTCGATCTTTTCCGGAAATCGTTGCAGGGTTGCACATCGGTTGCAGAGATAAAGCGACTCGACCGGCGCGCCGCAATTCCAGCATCCCCTTTGTTGCATGACTTCAGTGGTCCCCGCCCGCTTCATCCTAAAATCTCAGGTCTATAAAATGGAACGGCCCCTCACGGGGCCTCTTTAAGATCGCAATCACGCCTTTTCGCGGCTGCGGCCCCACACTTCAGGCCGTCGAGAGCGCCGCTACGGCGCTGCTCCGCTCTCCTCGTTTCACCCGAACCTTAAGCGGAAAAAGACTCGCCGCATCCACAGCTGCGCTTCGCGTTCGGATTGAGGAATTTGAAACCGCCTCCCACCAGTTCAGTGCTGAAATCGAGCGTGGTTCCGGCAAGGTAGATGGCGCTCTTCTGATCGACGATCACGCGGAGGCCGTCCATCTCGAAGGAAACATCGTGAGGATTCACCTCTGTCTCAAAATTCAGATTATAAGAGAGACCCGAGCAGCCGCCCCCTTGTACGCCGACCCGCAAGCCGACCTGGCCGAGGTTCTTTTTCTCAATGATTTCCTTGACCGCCTTCACCGCATTCGGCGTGAGAGAGATCACCTGTTCCTGATTCGTTGTTGTCTCTTCCATTGTTCCTCCGTATCTTAAACCAGACCGTTTTTCTTTTTATAATCGGCGATGGCGGCCTTGATCGCATCTTCCGCCAACACGGAGCAATGGATTTTAACCGGAGGAAGATTCAGCTCGTTGACGATATCGGTGTTCTTGATTTCCGTCGCCTCATTTAACGTCTTCCCCTTGAGCATCTCCGTGGCCAGGCTTGAGCTGGCGATCGCACTGCCGCAACCGAATGTCTTGAATTTGGCGTCTTCAATGACGCCGTTGTTGACCCTCAATTGAAGCTTCATCACGTCCCCGCACTCCGGCGCGCCGACAACACCCGTCCCGACTTCAGGAGCATTCTTATCAAGCGATCCGACGTTCCGATGGTTATTGTAATGGTCGATCACTTTATTGCTGTATGCCATTTCGATTCTCCTCCAACTCTGGGAATTAGATTAGAGATTAATGTTGTGTCCATTGAACATTCTTGAGATCAATCCCCTCTTTTGCCATTTCATAGAGAGGAGACATCTCTCGAAGACGTCGAACAGTCTCGACCACCCGTTGAACGACATAGTCGACTTCTTCTTCTGTATTGAAACGTCCTAATCCAAATCGAAGAGAAGAATGAGCCAGATCGCTACCGACCCCTAAGGAGCGTAGGACATAAGAGGGCTCCAATGTGGCGGTTGTACAGGCCGAACCCGAGGAGAGAGCAATCTCCTTCAGGCCCATCAAAAGCGATTCTCCTTCGACATAGGCAAAACTCATATTGAGGTTGCCCGGCAGCCTTTGGGTCGGATGCCCATTCAGATAAACCTCATCCAGTCCTTTGAG
>JAHFEM010000113.1 GCA_023248505.1 Nitrospirota bacterium | reverse complement strand
CGGCGGCCCCTTCGATCCGACCGTCTACGGCACCGGCTTCTCGCCGCTCTGCCGGGAGCTGCGGCGGCTCTGGCGGATGGGGGTGGTCGTCTGCATCGCGGCGGGGAACGAGGGACGCGTGGTGATCGATACCGCCAACGGCGAGCAGGAGCTCAACCTCGATCTCTCGATCGGCGATCCGGCGAATCTCGACGAGGCGATCGCGGTCGGCTCGGTCCACAAGGAACAGCCGCACCTCTACGGGATCTCCTACTTCTCCTCGCGCGGGCCGACCGCCGACGGCCGGGCCAAACCCGATCTGGTGGCGCCGGGGGAGCGGATCATTTCCTGCAACGCCCGGTTCTTCGCGAAAAAGCCGGCGACCCACTATGTGCCGATGAGCGGGACGAGCATGGCCTGCCCGCATGTCTCGGGAATTCTCGCCGCCTTCCTCTCGGTCCGCCGCGAGTTCATCGGCCGTCCCGACCAGGTGAAGGAGATCGTGCTGTCGCACTGCACCGATCTCAAAAGAGACCGCTACCACCAAGGCGCCGGCATGCCGAATCTGGTGAGGATGCTGGCGGAGACATAAACAAAAACACGGGAGGGGGGAGGCGGGAGACAAAAAAAAATTTTCTTTTCATCTTTTCCCCCTCCCCCCTTCCGTTGCTTAGGAGGTGAAATGTCATTCTATCGTCGCGGTTCCAAAGGTCCCGAGGTTGAGCGGATTCAAGCGCGGCTGAAGGAGTTGGGTTACTATCGCGGTCCGGTCGACGGCGACTTCGGCGGCGGGACCGAGAGCGCGGTCAAATCATTCCAGAAAGCAAAGCGGCTCGACATCGACGGCGTCATCGGCGAGGAAAGCTGGACGCTCCTCTTTGCCGAGGAGATTCCGACCCCGGCGATCCTTCAGAAATCGGTCGCTTACCGCTCCCTCGCCCTGACCGGCTCGTTCGAGACAAACTCCCCCATCCCCGACTGCTTCGCCGGGCTTTCGGGCGACTTCGACGGCCAGGGGATCAGCTTCGGGGTGCTGCAGTGGAATCTCGGCCAGGGAAGCCTTCAGCCGTTGCTGGAAGAGATGAACCGAAAGCATGCGCGGCGGCTGCGCGATCTGCTCGACGACAACTATCCCCTCCTGGTCACCTTTCTCAAGGCAAGCCGCGAAGAGCAGATCGCCTGGGCGCGGTCGATCCAGGACCCCGTGCGACACATGATCTTCGAGCCGTGGCGCGGGCTGCTCAAGGGCTTGGGCCGGATGCCGGAGTTTCAGGAGATCCAGGCTACCCACGCCGAAGCGCTTTATCAATCGGCCCAAAAACTCTGCCGCGCTTACCAGCTCTGGTCGGAGCGGGCGGTCGCCCTGATGTTCGACATTCTGGTTCAAAACGGAAGCATCTCCAACATCGTCCGCGCTCAAATCCTCCATGACTATGAAAAGATCGATCCCGGCCTGGAGGAGGCCGACGCCGAGGTCGCGCGGATGACGATCATCGCCAACCGGCGCGCCGAGGCGGCCAACCCCCGTTGGATCGAGGATGTGCGCGCCCGAAAGCTCTGCTGCGCCCGCGGACAAGGCCGCGTCCATGGAACCGAGATCGACCTCGAAAACCAGTATGGGATCGGCCTGCGGCGGGTCTCGAAGAAAGAGCGAAGCGGAATCCGATAAGAAGAGCGGCCTTTATTCTCATGGTACAATGTGAATATATTGATATAAATTAGGATTAAGATATTATTTATTCGCGGCAACGAGTCGCCCGGAGGTTAAATGAGCGAATTAGTTTTTCTGATTGAAGAAGCGCCGGAGGGGGGCTACACCGCGCGCGCGCTCGGTGAAAGTATTTTCACCGAAGCGGATGATTGGGATACCTTAAAACAAAATATCCTGGATGCAGTAACCTGCCATTACACGGACCGGTCCGGAGCGCCCAAACTGATACGGCTGCATTTGGTGAAGGATGAAGTCCTCTCCCTATGAAACTTCCTCGTGATCTTAGCGCGGAGACACTTTCAAAACGCTTGGGACATTATGGCTACTCAATTACACGTCAAACAGGAAGCTACCTTCGATTGACAACGACACAAGGAGGAGAACATCATGTGACGATTCCCGCTCATGATTCACTCCGGGTCGGCACACTCAATGCAATTCTCTCCGACGTCGCCACCCACCTCAAGAAATCAAAAGAAGAACTCTTCGGATAAATTCTCTCCCTTGCTTTTTCTTTTTTCAAAAGAGTAGACTGATCGAGTGACCCACCGGCGGGAGATCCTCCCGCCCGATCTCTTCAACTCCGTCCGGAGAGGACCCGCTCTAAGGAACGAGCGATCTTCGGACGGCCATTCACCTCAATCGTAAGGAGGAACCGCGATGACACATCGATGCCGCCCGATTTGTTTCATTATCCCGCCGCACATCTTGAGAAACGTGGCCGAGCGGGGCAATAATAATCAGAAGGCCTCCGCTTGGCGCGCGCTTCACATCTCCGATCAACTCCGCGGACAACGCCAGGTCCTGGCGCCGATCGCTTCGCTCCTGGCGCCCCCCGCCGAGGGGAAGCGCCGCTCGGTCTACGATGCCAAACAGGAAGATACGCTCCCCGGAAAACTCGTCCGAAGCGAAGGGGGGAAGGCGACGGGTGATCCCGCGGCCGACGAGGCGTATGACGGCGCGGGGGCGACCTACGATCTGTATAAGGAAATCTTCGATCGGGAGTCGATCGACGACCGCGGGATGCGGCTGACTTCGACCGTGCACTTTCTGAAAGGCTACGACAACGCTTTCTGGAACGGCCAGCAGATGGTGTACGGCGACGGCGATGAAGACATGCCGGAGAAAGATCGCCTCTGGAACCGATTTACCAAATCGATCGACGTCATCGGGCATGAGCTGACCCACGGCGTGACGCAGTTCGAGGCGAACCTCGCTTATCGGTTTCAATCGGGGGCGCTGAACGAATCGATGTCCGACGTCTTCGGCTCTCTGCTCAAGCAGCGGGTCAAAAACCAGACCGCCGATCAGGCCGATTGGCTGATCGGCGAGGGGCTCTTCACTGCGAATGTAAACGGGACCGCCATCCGGTCGATGAAGGCGCCGGGGACCGCTTACGACGACCCGGTGATCGGGAAAGATCCGCAGCCGGGCCACATGAAAGATTACATGAAGCTCTCCTTCTGGGAGGACAACGGCGGGGTCCACATCAACTCCGGCATCCCGAACCACGCCTTCTATCTGGTCGCAGCGGAGATCGGCGGACATGCCTGGGAGAAAGCCGGGATGATCTGGTACGTCGCCCTGCGCGACCGGATTCGCTGGAACTCGGGATTCCAAAGCGCGGCGAACAAGACCTTCCAAGTGGCCGGCGAGCTTTTCGGCCCGGGGAGCAAAGAGCAGCAGGCGGTCAATAACGCCTGGTCGGGGGTCGGGATCAAGGTCGAAGTGAAGATGAAGAAGGTTGCAGCCTAAGCGAGCACGGTTTCACGCGTGCACCCGGAATACGACGCGATTCGTACGAAGGCGAGAGAACATGGAAATCGATCTGTTTACACGGTCAATCCGGCTGGGGATATCCTTCATCCTGGTCTGCCTTCTCATGCCCCTTCAGGGCTGCGGCCTGTTCCACCGCAGCCCTGAAGGGGAAAGGTTCTTGCGGAAGGAGCACGACACGCGGGTGCGCTTCGAGCGCTCCGGCGGGGTGGCCGGGATGCGGACGGCGACCCCGATCGATTCCAAGTCTCTCCCACGGGAGGAGGCACAACATCTTCACGATTTGATTGATCGGGCCGGCTTCTTCGGCCTGCCCGAAGAGATCCTCGGCCCCCCTCGCCCCGATGAATTCCGCTACAGCATCACCGTCGAGATCGACGGCAAGCGACACACCGTGCGCACCACCGATACCGCCGCCCCCGCACAACTAAAACCGCTCATCGAGTGGTTAAACCAAGCCGTAGGAAAGAGGCAAGGTCGGCCTGAAGCGGGCTGATCTTTTCAGATAGATGACTCGAAAAGAAAGCACACTGATGAAAAAAATATTCCTCTGCCTGATGTGGGCTCCCGCGTTTTCTGCCTTGATCGATTCCGCGGAGGCCGCTTCCATTCTTCAAGAGTATCCCGTGCCGCGCGGGTCTCACCCGCATGACGTCGCGCCGGCGCCGGACGGCACGGTCTGGTATACGGCGCAGGGCTCCGGCGAATTAGGCCGTCTCGATCCGGCCACCGGGAAGACGACCCATACTCCGCTCGGCCGGGGCTCGCGCCCCCATGGGGTGATCGTGGGGCCCGACGGCGCGCCGTGGATCACCGACAGCGGACTCAATACGATTGTCCGGGTCGATCCGGCGACCCTGGCGGTCAAGCTCTTTCCACTGCCGGAGGGGAGCGATGCCAACCTCAACACCGCGACCTTCGACCCGCAAGGGGTCCTCTGGTTCACCGGCCAGAGCGGCTTTTACGGACGGCTCGACCCCCATTCGGGACGGGTGGAGGTTTTTGAAGCGCCCAAGGGGCCCGGCCCGTATGGAATCGCGGCCGCGCCGGACGGGAGCGTTTATTTCGTTTCACTGGCCGGGAGCTATCTTGCACGCATTCACCCGAAAACCAGGGCGGCGACCGTCCTTTCTCCGCCGACGCCGCGTCAGGGCGCGCGGCGGGTCTGGGCCGACTCCCTCGGGCGGCTCTGGATCAGCGAATGGAACGTCGGTCGGGTGGGGATGTATGATCCGGCGAAGAATACCTGGAAGGAGTGGCGCGCCCCCGGCGATCATCCGGCGATCTATTCGATCTTTGTCGATGACCGGGATCAGGTTTGGGTCAGCGATTTCGGCGGGAATGCGTTGATGCGCTTTGACCCGGCGAAGGAGACCTTCGAGGTGATCCCCCTTCCCACTCCCGGCGCGGCGGTTCGACAAATGCTCGGACGGCCCGGCGAGGTCTGGGGAGCGGAATCGGGAGCGGACAAGCTCGTCGTCGTTCGGACGAAGTAGATTTCCTTTCGACGGGATAGGCTTGCGATGATTTGAACGACTTCAGGCCGACATCAACGCCTCCGGCCGGCCAAACAGAAAGCCTTGCCCAAGATCAACCCCCATCTCCCGGACGATTGCCAATTCCTCCCGGGTCTCAATCCCTTCCGCGATCATCCCTCGTGTCGTGTAGTTGCGTAATGCAAAGACCAAGTCATTTAAAAACTCTCGGACCTTCGGGGAGGAGACCGCCTGAAGCAGGGTCGAGCGGTCGATTTTGATATAATCCGGCGCCAACTTCTCGATAAAGGGGAAGGAGAACGGTCCCGCCCCAAAATCATCGACGGCGATTTGGAATCCTTGCGCGCGCCATTTCTCGGCCAGCGCAAGATCGTCCCGGGTATAACGGCCATGGAAGGCCTCCGCCTCCGATATCTCCAAGATCACTTGCGTCTCCTCCGGCTTCCGGATAAACTCAAGCCGGTTGAGGAGATCGAAATCGACGTTCAGAAAAAGCAGCTCTCCCCGCAGGCCGAGCCTTTGCGCTTCATTGAGCTGGGAGTGGAAACAGAGACGCTTCAGCTCATTGAGTTGACCGATCGCTTGATAGTGTTTAAAGAGCTCCGGCACGCTTCGCTTTCCCAAAGGATCGCGCGCGAGCGCCTCGTATCCGATGGACTGGCCGGAGCGAAGATCGACCACCGGCTGGAAGACCATCTTGATATCCTGCGCATCGAGTCGATGCTCCCCCTCCCCGATTCGAATTTTGTCGCCCCCTTGCTTGGCGATAGAAAGCGATCGGTCCGCCAGAGTGATCAGCCGATCGATCGTGGCGCCGTGCTCGGGGTACAGGGCCGCCCCGATGCTGATCGGGAGAGGAACCTGCGCCTCTTCTCCCACCTTGGTCACCTCTCCTCGAATCCGCTCCGCGGTGATGAGGACCCCTTCCCGGGTGGTGTCTGTGAGGAGCACGGCAAATTCATCTCCTCTCCAGCGAAACACGAGATCGCTCTCTCGGGTGCACCCCAGAATTTTCTGAGCGACCGCTTTTAAGACCCAATCCCCGATCTCATAGCCGACCGCGTCGTTGACCGCCTTAAAATTGTCCAAATCACAGAGAAGGATTGAGAAACAGGCCCTCTTTCGGTCTGCCCGCGCGATTTCTTCATCCGCTCGAAGATCAAAATAGCGGCGGTTGTAGAGGCCGGTCAGCGGGTCGAAATTGGCCTCCCGGGTCAGGACCTGCTCGGCCTTCATCCGCTCGATGATCTCGTTCTCCAGCGCCTGATTGGTGGCTCTTAGCTCGGCGGTTCGCAGCCGGATTCTGCTCTCCACCGATTCACTCAATTTTTTGATTTCTTCCTCGGTTTGCTTCCGCGGGGTTGTTTCGGTCACGACCGTGCGACAGTACGGCGTGCCTCCGGCCTCTTCGACCAGGAGACTCTCCAGCTGGGCATAAAATGGGCCGTTCCCTCCCTCAATTTTGATTTCACAGCGCCGCCGGCCGCCGTCTTGAAAAACCGCCGCAAGATGGGTGCGAAAACGGATTTGATCTTCCTGGGCGACGTAACGAGTAAACGGCTTTTCAATGATC
>JAHFEM010000112.1 GCA_023248505.1 Nitrospirota bacterium | reverse complement strand
TTTTTGGAACGGTTCCCGGAGGTACGATCAAAACCAGATCGGGTCGAACATCCGTCGCGGCGGCGACTCGCTCCATCACTTTTCCGGCAAGCCGTTTTCGAACCTCCTTTTTCTCCTCTCTCGTCTCCGCAATCACCACCAACTTCTCTGTCCCGATCTCCGGGTCGGCGATCCCAAAGGCGGCGACACACCCTTTGCGAATTCCCGGAATCTCTCCGGCGATCTCCTCCACCTCCTGAGGATAAAGATTGCGGCCCGCCTTGATGATGACATCTTTGCGCCGTCCCGTAATGAAAATCTCCCCATCCGCCCGATACGCCAGATCTCCGGAATCGCACCATCCATCTTGGAAGACAGCCTTCGTTGCCCCAGGATCTTGAAAATAGCCTTTCATGACGGAGGGTCCCCGGAACTGCAATGTCCCTTCGATCCGCTCCACCACCTCATGTCCTTGAAGATCGACGATGCGGATTTCGTGTCCCGGAAGGGGGATGCCGCAGGAGACGAATCGGAGGGGAGCGGGCTCAGCGGCGGAAGCAGGCTCTGCCTTTCGTTGTCGCTCAAAAGCCTCACGCGCGACCCGATCGATACGAGGGGGCCGTCCAAGCGGGGGAAAGCTGAGGGAGACGGAACATTCGGCGAGTCCGTAGACGGGGAGGAGAGTTTCCTTCCGAAAACCATAAGGGGCAAAGCGCCGGGTGAATCGGGCAAGGGTGTCGGGGCTGACCGGTTCGGCGCCGTTGAAGGCGATCCGCCAGGAGCTTAGATCAAGCCCCTCGATGGCGCGATCGTCGATCTTACGGACGCAGAGCTCGTAAGCGAAGTTCGGGGCGGCGGAAAGGGTCGCCTGGTGGTAATGGATCGTCCAGAGCCATCGCTCCGGCCGGGTGAGGAAGCTGATCGGGGAGAGGATCGCAACCGGGATGCCGAAATAGAGGGCGCAGAGCCACGATCCGATCAGCCCCATGTCGTGATAAAGCGGCAGCCAGCTGACGCCGACATCGGTGGGACGGAATGCAGCTGCTTGAACGCTGGCCCGGATGTTCGCCAGGATATTTTCATGGGCGAGCAGCACCCCCTTCGGCATCCCCGTACTCCCGGAGGTGAACTGAATCAAGGCCGGATCGTCTCCTTGGAGCGTCATTCTCATCGGTCCAACAGCGGCGGCCTTCAGTTCCTCAACCGCGATGATCTCTGCAAGGGTTGGGACAAGCGGTCTTAAAAGGCGGGCCAATCCCTCCACCTGATGTGAAGTGATGAGAAAACGGGCCGACGCTTTCTTTAAGATGGCGACCTGCCGGTGAGCGTACTCTTCGATTCGGTCAAGTCGAAAGGGAGGATAGAGTGGAACGGGGATGCCGCCTGCCAAGAGGACCCCGAAGAAGGAAAAAAAGAAATCGCTCCCCGTCGGGAGCATGATCGCGACCGTCTCCCTATGATTGAGGCCTCGCTCTAAAAGACTCCTCCCGATGACATTCGCTGAATCCAAAAGCTCCCGGTAGGTGATTCGGCGCTCTTCTCCGATCTCCTGCGGAAGATAAAGATGCACCCGGTCCGGCTCGGCCTCGGTCCGCGTGAGGAGGACTTCGACCAGTGTTGCGGCGCTGAGGGGGGGAGGGCTGGCTTCCCCGATCGGTGCGAGGCGTTCTGTAGGGTAAGGCTGCTTTGGCCTCCCTGCCTGAAGGAGTGCGGCGACCAAGTCTCTGGGAGTTCGCGCCTGCGCGACCAGATGTTCCGGGATCTCTACCGAGAAGGCCTTCTCAATCCGAAAGAGAAGCTCCACCCGCTCCAGACTCCCCAGTCCCAGATCCCGATCCAACGCCGCATTGAGCGAGACCGCCCGGGCGGCCCGGTCCATGCCAAGCTCTGCGATAAACTGCCGGAGAATCTCAAGGACCTTTTGTTCGATGGGAAATTGTGGCGATTCGGCTCGATGCGTGGCCATCTGCCTTTTTATCCTCTCGGAATGACGCCCGTCATCCTCTTCGATCAGTGTAATGGTCGAGGTCGAAATTGAAGGAATCGGAGGTACCCAAAAGCCTGCACCCTCCGCCATCACGCGTCATTCCTGTTGACCTATTTTACCGGGGAACATTCGTCTTCGACGATCCCCCAAAAGGGGGATGGAATTCTTTTTTCAAATCCGAGAGAGTGCCGCCAGAAGCGCGGAGGTGATATCCAACACTTCGATGCGCGTCTGCTCCGGCTGGGGCAGCGAATTGGTCACGATGAGTTGATCGACCGGGAGGCGCAGGATTTTCTCCCGCGCATCGTGGGAGAAGATTCCGTGCGTGGCTGCGACGCGGATGCTCGTGGCACCGCCTGCCACCAGCAGTCGCACCGCCTCGCAGAGGGTTCCGCCGGTATCGATCATGTCATCGATGATCAGCACGCGCCGACCGGTGACCTCCCCCTCCAGGCGCATCGCTTGGGCGACATTCGGACGCGGTCGGATTTTCTCGATCACGGCTACCGTTGCGGGGGGGAGAAGGCGACCGGCCAGCCTCTCAGCGCGGTGGCGGGCGCCTCTATCCGGAGCGACCACCGTGTCGATGGGGCTTCCGGACGCGAGGTGATGCGCGAATAATGCGATGGCGCTCGCCTCCACTGTATGCGGGCCCAGTGCCGCGAAGACTGCGCTGCTATGAATGTCGAGCGCCACGATGCGCTCCGCCCCCAGATTCTGCAGCAGACCTACGACGACCACTCCCAAGCTTCCCTCCCCGCTGCGAGCCGGCCGATCTTGACGGGCGTAGCCGAGATAGGGGATGATCAGCGCCGGACGTCGCCCTCCGTTTTCAACCAGCAGCCGCTCCAGCGCGATGAGGTCGAAGAGCGATGCCGGGTCCGGCATGACCGAGCCGACCACCGCAACCGATTCTCCCGTCACCTGCTCGCCCAGGCGATAGCCACGCTCGCCATCGGCAAATCGAAAGGACTCCCAGGCGCCGATGCGGGCGCCAAGTGCTTCCAGCCGCGGGCGCAGATGATCCGCCGAGGGTGTAATAAAAAATTTTGTATTAGGCTCGCTGCAATGGGCCTCCATTTTCTAATCCCAACCAAATCGGGGTTTAACAAATATCCGGGTATTGAGTCAACCTGATCCATTTCTTCATAACGATCCTCCTCCCACCCATTGGAAACAACATAGGGGATCAGTGTGGAGACCTACCCCCGCTCCTCTCCTTTTTCCGGCTCGATACTGCCCGGCGCAAAACGATGCGGCGGGGGTGTCTCCGCTTCGATAAAGATCCGCCGGATCTCGGGGTGATGCTCACGGATCGTCCGCTCCAGCCGATCGATGATCGGGGCGATCTCTCCCACAGGAAGGTCCCCCTTGAATTGCACTTCCAGATTCAGGAGGATCTCGTTGGGTCCGAAGTGCATCGTCAGAACCCGGATCACCTGCACCACGGCCGGATCTTTCTCGACCAAGGCACGGATGCTTGAGATCGTCTTCGGATCGGCGCTCTCTCCGACCAGAAGTCCCCGGCTCTCATATCCGAGGAGCAAGGCCACGGCGGCCAGGAGAACGCCGATGAGAATCGAGGCGATGCCGTCGAATGAGGGATTGTTCAGATAATAGCCGAAGGTGATCCCGAGGAAGGCTGCGGCCAATCCGAGGAGGGCGGCTGAGTCTTCAAACAAAACGGCGGGGATGGTCAGATCTTTGGTGACATGAATGGCCTGCCAGATCGGCCGCCTCCCTGCACCCCCCCGAAACGCCCCGTATGCGATGCGCCACGAGAATCCGTCAAAAATCGCGGAGACGCCCAGAACGAGATAGCTCAGGAAGACGCTCTCCAGAGGGCGCGGATGCCGCAGGTGCGTGATCCCTTCATAGATCGACATTCCGCCGCCGACCGCAAAGATCCACATCGCGACAATCAGTGTCCAAAAGTAAAGCTCCTTACCGTAGCCGAAGGGATGGTTCGGATCAGCCGGCTTCCTGCTCATCCGCATGCCGAGCAGGAGGAGAAGACCGTTTCCGGTGTCGACCACCGAATGGATTCCTTCCGCGCGCATCGCCGAGCTGCCGCTCACCTCCGCGGCGATAAACTTGGTGATGGCGATGGCGAGATTCGCCGCCATGGCGGTAAAAATCGCTTTTTGGGATGAAGAAAGGGGCATCCCGTTCACCTTACATCGTCGAGACGGATTGATGGATGTGCCTGTTTGCTTCCGGCCGATGAGGATGCCATCGCTCCTCTTTTTCCTGATTAGGACGTCGATGATAATCGAGTGGACCTCTCCAACCTTCTCACTTTTACTCTAGGACGTCTTACCGGGTCGAATCAACACCCCAAAAGGAGGTCTGGACCTTCTTTCCACCGAAGGTCATAATCAAAGAAAAGGTTCAGATCATCCACTCGGATTTATCTGCAACCGGAGCGGTTCACGATCAGCATGCAGCCGACATCTCTCTCAGATCTTTTTAAACAACTAGACACCTCCGACCGTGGTTTGACCACGCAGGAGGCGTTTCGACGGTTCTACCGGTGCGGTCCAAACGAACCTGCCCCCAGACTGCGGAGATCGGCTGTCAAACAATTCTTGCTCCTGTTGTCCAACCCGCTTATCTTGATGCTGCTGACCGCAAGCCTCCTCTCTGCCTTTTTGGGAGAGTGGATCAATGCCTCCATCATTATCGCGATGGTTCTGGTGGGAGTGACACTCAATTTCATCCAGACCCGTCGCTCGCAGCATATCGCCGATCGGCTCCGGAAGGAGGTCGCGCCAATGGCCACCACTCTTCGAGACGGCATTCGGGTTGAGATCCCACGGCGTGATCTGGTCCCGGGCGACATCGTTCGACTCTGTGCCGGGGATCTCGTCCCCGCGGATGTTCGACTCATTCAGGCCCGGGACCTCCACGTTCAGCAAGCGGCACTGACCGGTGAGTCGGTCCCGGTCGAGAAAGAGGCGGTCGACCTGATCACCATCCCTTCTTCCATCGCCGACGCAAAGAATATGGCGCTTCTCGGCACCTCGGTCGTCAGCGGCACCGCAACGGCCCTTGTCACGGCGACCGGCCGTAAGACCGCTTTCGGCGATATTGCAACGCTCCTCGCTGCTCCTCCTCCCGAGACCGAGTTTGAACGCGGCGCCCGCCAATTCGGATACCTGATCATGCAAACCGTCTTCTTCCTTGTCCTCTTTGTTTTGATGGTCAGCGCCGTGCTGCATCGGGACATGCTTGAGTCCCTCCTTTTCGCCGTCGCCTTGGCGGTCGGCCTCACCCCGGAGTTTCTCCCGATGATCACGTCGGTCACCCTCTCACAGGGGGCGGCGCATATGGCCCGGCAGAAGGTCATCGTTAAGCACCTCTCCGCGATTCAAAACTTCGGCAGCATCGATATTCTCTGCAGCGATAAAACCGGAACCCTGACCCGGGGGGAGATGACCCTCTCCAAGCAGATCGATTCGCTGGGGGGGGCCTCCGACCGTGTTCTTTTCTTTGCCTATCTGAACAGCTTCCATGAGACCGGGATCAAAAGCCCTCTGGATGCGGCGATTCTGAAATGCGGTAAACCGGATATTGAAGGGTATCGAAAAATCGATGAGATTCCATTTGATTTCGAGCGACGGCGGCTCTCTGTGGTGGTCGAAAAGGAGGGAGAACAGCTCTTGATCACCAAGGGGGCGCCCGAAGCGGTCTTCCCCCAATGTGTGCGCTTTGAAGCGAATGGAAAGGAGGCGCCATTCGACACGAAGGCAAAATCAGAGAGCAAGACCGTTTATCAGGCGCTGAGCGGGGAGGGGTATCGCTTATTGGCGGTGGCGTATCGAACTGTTCCGAAACAACCCCTTTATCATGCGACCGACGAGAGGGATCTGGTGCTGGTCGGATTTGTGGCTTTCCTTGATCCTCCCTTGGAAGAGGCGGCGGAGGTTCTTCGATCCCTCCGGCAAGACGGCGTCAGGGTGAAGATCTTAACGGGCGATAATGAATTGGTCACCCGTCACGTTTGCTCGGCCGTCGGCATGAATCAAGCCCGTCTCATGTTGGGAGAGGAGATTGACCGGATGAGCGATCCGGCGCTGGCCCACGCGGCGGAACGGGTCAAGATTTTCGCTCGGGTCTCGCCGCGTCAGAAGGACCGGATTATTCGTGCGCTCCAGCATCGCGGCCATGTCGTCGGCTTCCTAGGCGACGGGATCAATGACGCCCCCGCGCTGCATACGGCCGATGTCGGCATCTCGGTCGCCTCGGCGGTGGATGCGGCAAAAGAGGCCTCCGATATTATCTTGCTGGAGCGCAGCCTCCGGGTGTTGCACAACGGCATCATCGAGGGGAGAAAGGCGTTCGGCAACGTCATGAAGTATCTTCTCATGGGGACCAGCTCCAATTTCGGAAACATGTTCAGCATGGCGGGCGCCTCCCTTTTTCTGCCGTTTCTTCCCATGCTGCCGATGCAGATTCTGCTCAATAACTTTCTCTATGATTTGGCTCAGATCACGATTCCGACCGACAATGTCGATCCGACCTTCATCCGCAAGCCGCACCGCTGGGATGTCTCGCTCATTCGAAAATTCATGATTTACATCGGGCCGATCAGCTCAGTCTACGACTTTCTCACCTTCGGCGCCCTGC
>JAHFEM010000111.1:1404-6673 GCA_023248505.1 Nitrospirota bacterium | reverse complement strand
ATCGATCGGCCGCCGATTTAAATGTGAGAAGCTTCTTATCGAATATCCATGCGCTCAGAAGGGTTTCTCCTCTTATTTTTCAAGCCCATCCCTGACGATCCAGGGATTGACTTACCGATCGCTTTGCGTTATCTTTAGCGGCGATTTCTCATTGGAAACGTTTAAGAATAAGGAGGTTGGGTGGTCGAGCGCACACTTTCAATTATTAAGCCGGATGCGGTACCGAAGAACATTATTGGGGAGATCATTAAACGGTTTGAAACCGCGCAGCTGAAAATTGTCGCAATCCAGATGCGTCATTTAAGCAAAAAGGAAGCGGAAGCGTTTTACTATGTCCATCGGGAGCGTCCCTTTTTCGATAGCTTGGCGACATTCATGAGCTCCGGGCCGATCGTTGCCATGGTGCTGGAGGGAGAGCAGGCGATTTCAAAAAATCGATCGATGATGGGGGCTACCGATCCGAAGAAAGCAGACAAGGGAACGATTCGAGCCGATTTCGGCGGAGGGATCGAGACGAATGTCGTTCATGGCTCGGACTCGCCCGCTTCGGCCGCCTTTGAGATTCCCTTTTTCTTCAGTCAACTGGATCTCGTTCGCTGATTATGACGGAACGAAGAAAGTACGATGCCGTTTTTGTGGGTTGCAGCCTGACCTCGCTGGCTGCGGCCGCCGCGCTGGCGAAGCGGGGAAGGTCCGTTCTTTTTCTCACCGGGACGGAGACCGATTCCTCTTCTCCTCTCTTCCGATTTTCCCGGGGGCCGCTCCTCTACTCGGGATTTGAAGAGGGGGGAGCGATGGAAGGTTTTTTTTCGGATCTTCTTCTCCCCATCCCCAACTTAAGAAAGGAAGGGTTTTTATTCAAGCGGGTCCTTCCCTTTTTGCAAATCGTCCAATCCCAGCACCGTATCGATCTCTCTTCTCAAAGCGAAGAATACCTCGATGAGCTGAAACGGGAGTTTGGCAGCCAGCTCTCCAAAATCAGGTCTCTTTTTCAAGAGATCGAGAAAGAAACGTTGGCGCTTTCTCCTTATCTGGGGCGATTCTCTCGGGTGGAAATTCATGGATTGGCCGATCGACTCAACGAGTGGAAGCAGCGATTCGATTTTCAGAGGGCGGTTCAAAGCTACAAGAAGAAGCGCGCGACGGAATTCTTGGCGCCCTTCGCGTTCGATGGCGAATTTCTCGAATACCTCAATGTCCAATCGCTCTTCGCCTTCCGCCGGCCGCTGGCCGAAATCTCGACCTATGATTTAATTTTGCTCATTTGGAGTTTTTCCAAAGGGGGGATTCGGATGGTCGGCGGCTCCCCCACGCTCATTTCCTTTTTCACCAAGCTGATCAAAGGATGGAACGGTCAGGTTCAAGAGAGAATGATCACCCAGATCGAAACGAAGGGGAAGCGGGTCGACGAAATGGTTTTGGAGGACGGAACGCGGATTTCCGGAAAGCACCTTATTATGACACAGCCTTCGTTCGGTTCCGCCTTTCATTTCTACTTTACCCTGCGCAGTGAATCGATCCCCACACCGATGAGAGAAAGTCTGCTGATGACATGGGGGGAAGCGATCCCGGCCGATGTCCAGGACCTGCTTGTTCTTCGACTCACTCTGCCCGAGGAGGAAGAGGGATTCGCCTCCGGTGTCCGAGGGTTGGTCGTGACGGCGCTCTTCCGTCCAGGCGTGGAGATGACGGGAGACCGCGTTGAAGGGCTGCGGAAAGGAGTGCTGGAACGGCTTCAGTGGCTGATGCCGTTTTCTAAGTCGCAAATCCAGGAGGTCGCCGGTACGGGCGGTCTGAGCGATCTTCCTCCTTCCCTCCAAACACTCCGGGCGGAGTGGTGCGGAAAGTCGCGTGAAATTTCAAAAGGGACCTGGCGCTTTTTTCAGCCGAAGGAGGTGAAGAATGTCTTTCTCTTGAAGAATGATCTGTCGGATCACCTCGCTTGGGGTTCTTCCTTCCTCGCTGCAACCCTTCTCGCTCAGACAATCGAACAGGGGCTATAGCTCTGCATTTTCACCCGATCACGCTTGGATCTCAGCGCTGAGATGAGACGCCCCGCACGAGGGATCGAACAGAGTCCGTTCAGATCCGTTTCCGATCAATATAGAGAGGGTTCACGTGGCGCTCTTCCGCGCTTTTTTTATAGGACTGATCCTCGCAACTTTTTTGTCCGGATGTATTCGCTCGACGACCCGGTCCGGTCAGGCCGATGAACAGGGGTGGACGGAACTGGTCGAGGGAATCCGCTCTTTTGAGTCGGGCCGATATTCGGAGGCGCGGCGTCGATTTTTGAAGATCATCGAATCGTATCCCGGATCCCCCCTCTTAAGTGAAGCGCAATGGCTTCTGGCCAGAACATACGATGCGGCGGGAGAAAAACCGGCGGCGATTCAGGAGCTGCAGCTTTTTCTGAGGAATTATCCCAAAAGCATCCATGGCGAGGAAGCGCATTTCCTTCTTTCCCGGTTGGAGCAGTCGGACCAAAAGACGATTGCGATTGTTTGGTCTCCTCTCTCCGGCCGGTCGCTTGAAGATCATCTTCGGCCCTTTCTGAGAAAGGCGAACACGGTCATCATCCCGGTTTTCAGTAATGTGCCCGGAAGGAGCGGCGTTTTCTTTAAAGCCTCCGGCGCGCCCGTTTTGGCGGATGATCTCCCAAGGTGGATAGAGGTTGCGCACCGAAGGGGATTTCGAATCATGACGGCGATGCCGATTCGAGAGATGCGGTGGGCCACACGATCTCATCCTGAGTGGCGCGATCATCAATACGATGCGAGACAAGGGACAGTCCACCCCATCGAAAAACTGGACCTCTTTAATCCCGAAGTGAAAGAGATGGTATCGCAGCTCTATCGAGACCTATCGCGATATCCGATGGATGGGATTTATATTGGGGATCTTACCTATGGGATCGAGGAGGGATGGACCCCCTCCGCCGTTCGTCTCTATGAGAATTTGTTTTCAGAATCGATCGATCCCGAATCGATCGTGACGGGGTCGATCGGACGAACGAAAGAAGAAGCGGGGAGGGAGGGGCGCGGGCCGCAATTCTGGCATTGGATCGGATGGAGAAGCCGCTCCCTGAGCGGTTTTCTAAAGGACCTCCAAACCGAAAACCGGCCGCATCGGCCTGACATGCAATGGGGCGTCGCCCTTCCTGAAATTGTTCTCACGCATCCATTGAAAGGCCTTGCAGAGACCTCCATCGATCTGCTTGATATGAAGCGGGCCGAAACGGACTTCTACCTGATTCTGACACAATCCAGCTCAAGCGGAGTGACCCCTCTTCTCTAAACCATTTCAAAGTATGCCATTCGACCCCAAGAGGTATGGCTTCAACCGACATCGACGGATCGAGGGTTATTCTCCGAGGTGATGAAATCTCCCTTTCAAGGATTCATCCTCCCAAGTCCTTGACAAAACATTCACCTCTGGTTTATATCTATCCGATCATCTTGTATGCAGGGCCGGCGCTGGAAGAAACCATTCGTTTCTGATATTTTCACCAGGAGCGCCGTGCCCCACACCCAATTATTAACCGAGAGGCTGCCATGATTCCTGAAAATTTGCGTTATCATAAAGAACACGAATGGGTGCGAGCGGAAGGGAAGAAAGCAACGATCGGGATTTCGGATTTTGCTCAGGAGGCGTTGGGCGATATTGTTTATCTTGAGATCCCAAAGTCAGGGACGCAAGTGAAATATGGAAATGAGATTACGGAGATTGAATCAACAAAGACCACTTCTCCGCTCTACGCCCCCGTTAGCGGAAAGGTGATCGCTGTAAACGAGAAGCTGAAAGAGAAGCCCGAACTGATCAATCAGGACCCATACGGTGAAGGTTGGGTGGTGGTCATCGAGATGGCGGATCCCAAAGAGGTCGAAAAGCTCATGACGGCGAAAGAGTATGATGCTTTTCTCCAAAAAGAGGCTCATTAAATTCGGTCTCTCTCGTTTTGTCTCCCTTGCAACGCATCCCTCCTTTCTGAAGGTTATTCTTCTCTCCCTGACGCTAGGAACGGCCTTCTTGTTTAGGACATGGACGGAGAGAGAAAAAGAGAGTCCTGCCTCCGTCGCCGAAACCGCCGTTCCGGTGACCCCTTCCGCGGCTTCTCTCCCTGCTCCATCCGCCTGGAATTCCAGAAGCAACGAGGTTCCCCCCGCGGAGAAGGTCGATCTAAACAGCGCCTCGGTCGAGAGGATTGAAGCGCTTCCCGGTGTGGGCCCGAAGTTCGCCGAGGAGATTATCGAGTATCGCAAGTAGGGGAAGGTGTTCCTTCGGGCGGAGGATCTTCTTCAAATCAAGGGAATCGGTTTAAAAAGATTACGTCGGCTGGAGCCTTATCTGAGTTTCGGGGCCAATGACAAACAGTAAAGAAAGAGAACCGAAGGAAGTCGATCCATCGTGGGAGATCCTTTTCCGCGGCGCGGTCGAAGTCATCCAGAAAGAAGATCTGCTCCAGAAGCTGAGAAAGTCGAAAGCCGAGGGACGTCCGCTGCGGATCAAGGCCGGGTTCGATCCGACGGCGCCCGATCTTCATCTGGGACACACGGTTCTATTTCAAAAGATGAAGCAGTTTCAAGACTTGGGACATGAGGTGATCTTCCTGATCGGAGATTTTACCGGGATGATTGGAGATCCGAGCGGACGTTCCGAGACTCGAAAGCAGTTGACGCGAGAACAGGTGCTTCAAAATGCGGAGACCTACAAAGCGCAGATCTTCAAAGTGCTCGATCCGAAAAAAACCACGATTCGTTTTAACAGCGAATGGTTCGGAACGATGAGCGCGGAAGGGCTGATCCGATTGGCCTCGCAGTACACGGTCGCCCGTATCCTGGAGCGGGATGATTTTCAGAAGCGATATCAGCAGCTGCAGCCGATCGGCATTCATGAATTCTTGTATCCGCTGATTCAGGGGTACGACTCCATTGCGTTGAAGGCCGATGTCGAGCTTGGGGGGACCGATCAGAAGTTTAATCTGTTGGTCGGACGGGAATTACAGAAAATCGACGGCCAACCTCAACAGGTCGTCATGACGATGCCGCTTCTGGAAGGAACGGACGGCGTCCGCAAGATGAGCAAGAGTTATGGGAACTACATCGCTCTTGAGGACCCGCCCGCCGAGATGTTTGGAAAGATCATGTCGATACGAGACGAACTGATGTATCGATATTATGAACTTCTCACCGATGTTCGGCTTGATGAGGTTCGGATGCTTCATCCGATGGAGGCTAAATTAAATTTGGCGTCACTGTTAGTAGCGCGATTC
>JAHFEM010000111.1:0-1394 GCA_023248505.1 Nitrospirota bacterium | reverse complement strand
ATCAGCTGGTGGGAAGGAGTGGCGACAGCGGTGGTCCCGAGCTAGAGCTCCCGCTCATCTCCTATCCCAAAAAGTGGGTCGAATTATTGGCCGAGTTAAAGCTTGCACCGAGCAAGAGCGAGGCGCGTCGTCTCATTCAACAGGGGGCCGTCGAGCTCAACAGCAAAAAAATGACCGATCCAAACGAAGAGGTGAAGATGGAGCTGGGGACTTATTATGATCTAAAGGTGGGGAAGAAGATTCGTTTAAGAATTATTAGAAAGAAGGGTTGACATCCGTTTTCGATTATGTTACAAAGAACATGTTCTTGATTCACATCAAGTCTGCTCTTTTCAAAAATAATCAAAACAAATCAAAATTACCTCTTGACAGGCGATCTTGATCATGTTACAAGGTACGGTCGCCCTGAGGAATTTTTATTTTCCTTGATCTTTGAAAACTAAATAGAGTGTATTGATTCATAGCGGGTCCAGCAATTCAAGAGTATCAAATTAGCAAGGTTTCAAGCTTTCTTTGGAGAGTTTGATCCTGGCTCAGAACGAACGCTGGCGGCGCGCCTAACACATGCAAGTCGCACGAGAAGTTCCTCGCAAGGGGAATTGTAAAGTGGCGCACGGGTGAGTAATATGTGAGTAACCTGCCTTTGAGTGGGGGATAACCTCGCGAAAGCGAGGCTAATACCGCATGGCATCTTAAGGCTAAAGCCGAGAGATTAAAGATGGCCTCTATTTATAAGCTGTCGCTTATTGAGGGGCTCACATCCCATTAGCTAGTTGGCAGGGTAACGGCCTACCAAGGCGACGATGGGTAGCTGGTCTGAGAGGACGGCCAGCCACACTGGCACTGAAACACGGGCCAGACTCCTACGGGAGGCAGCAGTGAGGAATATTGCGCAATGGGCGAAAGCCTGACGCAGCGACGCCGCGTGGGGGATGAAGGCCTTCGGGTTGTAAACCCCTTTCGACCGGAAAGAAACGCTTTAAGGTAAATAGCTTTAGAGCCTGACGGTACCGGGAGAAGAAGCCACGGCTAACTCTGTGCCAGCAGCCGCGGTAAGACAGAGGTGGCAAGCGTTGTTCGGATTTACTGGGCGTAAAGAGAGCGTAGGTGGCTGCATATGTCAGATGTGAAATCCCAGGGCTTAACCCTGGAACGGCATTTGAAACTGTGCGGCTAGAGGACAGGAGGGGGAAGTGGAATTCCCGGTGTAGCGGTGAAATGCGTAGATATCGGGAGGAACACCGGTGGCGAAGGCGGCTTCCTGGACTGGTTCTGACGCTGAGGCTCGAAAGCGTGGGTAGCAAACAGGATTAGATACCCTGGTAGTCCACGCCCTAAACGATGGATGCTAAGTGTCGGAGGTATCGATCCCTCCGGTGCCGCACCTAACGGAT
>JAHFEM010000110.1 GCA_023248505.1 Nitrospirota bacterium | reverse complement strand
CGATCCGGGCGTCGCGCTGTCCGCTCGTCAGCCGCGCCAACGCTTCGATTAGGTTCTTTCGCTTCTCTTCGAGCGTTTTTCCGATCATCTCCTCCTTCAATTCGATGAGGACCGGGAATCGTTCGGTCGGATCGGCCATCTCCGCCGCGAGATCGCGCGCAACAATGAAGGGGGAGAGCGGCTCGGCGAAGGTCGATCCCAAAATTTTCCTCACCGTCGTCTGAACGTTTCGGGTGGAAAGATAGCCGGTCGCCGAGTGGGGATTGAAGCCGCTCAAGCGAAGGGAGTCGCGGTTGACGACGATGTCGTCGTCTATCTTTCCGGTCGGGGAGAATTCATCGGAGAGGGTCTTGTCGAAGGCGACCGGGTCGAGAAGGTCGGCGAAATTATCCCAACTTTTCACCGGCGCCGGAATCCGGAGCGGCTTTTTGAGATTGTCTTGCACCTCGTCGATCCCGAGCGGCGAACCGAGGGTGATGTAGTAGGGGGTCTGGGCCCCGGGGCCGGCGGTGAGCTCCCGCATGACATCATAGGAGATCACCGTTCCGAGGCTGTGGGAGATCACGAAGTAGGGCCCCCCCTCCGGATTCAAGAGAGACCGAAACCGCTCTTGGATCGCCGCCCGTTGCTCCGGATTATAGAAATAGGCGGAGACATCCTCGACGAATTGCTGGGTGATCCACTCGGTGGCGGAGCGGCGGACCCAAGGGGGAAGGATCTTCGCCTCGACCGATTCGGCCTTGATCTGGTCTTTCTTCGATTGATTCAGGATTCGCTTGGCGAGCTTTTGGGCGAACGCCTCCGCCTCTTTGCCATAGGGGGCGAGCTGCTTGCTCCGGTCGATGATCTCTTCGTCGGAGCGGGGTCGATAGCTCTCCATGATCGTTTTGGCTTCCGTGGCGGCCGAGGGGAGCGGCTGCGGATAGCGGATGTCGGCCCAGTAGGCCATCTTTGTCCGCGCCCCCATGTCGACCCCGAAGAGGGCGAGATCCCACTGGCGCTTCAAGACCGCCGGGGCCGGCTTGTTCGCAATCCCATGAATGTAGAGGATGGTGAGGTTCGGTTCATCCGAGGCGGAAAAGACTCCTTTGGCCGTCAGTCCCTTTTTCTTCGTCGGTGTTCTCTTCGCCATGCGCGCCCCCTGTCTGCGTGAATGTGAACGGTTCTAATGTAAAAATGAACGGGTCATCTTGTCTTCCGCGAGAGCTTGATCTCCTTGATCCTCTCCGGGTCGGCCTCGACCACCTCCCGATAGAGGAGGGTGGTCCCTTGGTAAACCTCCAAAAGGTATCGTCCCTTCTCAAGACTGGGAATGTGGAATTCGCCCCGGTCATTCGTGGTCGTGACCTTCTCCGGCTGGTTCGTCGCCTTCGGCGGGATCAGCCGGACCGTCAGATCCGAAATCCCTTCCCGGCTCGTCTCCTCGACGACGCGTCCGTTGAATTCTGCCCCGAGCGCCGGGAGGGCTGTCATGAGGATCGACAGAATGAGGAAGAAGAGTTGTTTCATCGCTATTGTCCTTTACTGAAACTCGGGAGGGACCGGCGCAACCGCCGCCGGCTCGAACCGCTCTTTCGCTGAAACGAGGAGTTCTTTATCGGGGAGCTGGATCTTGCCGTCTTGCGTTTTTCTTAGGTCGGCCCGGTCTTCCAAAACCATACTCCCGGCGATGTAGAGGATTTTGTACTCTCCGTCGCTCCCCTCGACCACCGGCACCTCCAGGCTGAAGTCGCGGTTCTGCAGGAGCGAGTCCGATTTGATGACGGCGTAAACCTGCACCGGAAAGGTGCTTGCTTTCACATTGCCTTGAATCCGAATCTCCTCGGCGAATCCGGCCGACTTCACGATCGGGTAGATCAGCGGAACAAAGCCGAGGGCGAAGAGAACCAGCGCGGGGACGTTGGTTTTAAACTTTCCGATCGGGGTCTCGATCTCGGTCACCTGTTTTGATTCTTGATCGATATAAATTTTCTCTTTGTAAATGAGCCAGATTCCCCCGGCCACCATGATCAGGCCGGCGAGCGAGCTTAAGTAGTAGAGCGGTATGATCCTGGGGTCCATCTCCCCTCCCGAATTTCTACAAACGGTCCGGAGCTGTTTCTTTCATCCATCCCCGACGGAGAGGACGGTGAGGCGATATTAGACCGTTCGGCAATATGAAAGCAATCCCCCAAGGTAAGGTAAGTGGAGGAGCGCTACCGCGCCGTCAGGCGCGCCTCGATCCAGGCCTCGAAAGCTCCCTGCTTCATCGTCTCGACGCGATCCGATTGCGGGAGTCTTCCTCGGCGGGTGGGGTCCTATCAGCGAGAAGAGGTTCAATCGCTCGATGCACCGCTGCCACCCTGAAATGTAATTCAAATTGAAAAAGCAACTTTAATGCCGATGCGGACGTGTGCGAATGCTTCCGAAGGGGATAAGCCGATCAGGACGCGCCGATCTTCCGGCAAGGCGCGGGGTGGGGTTTTTCTGTCCCAGTGAGTGAGATAAAGAGATCCCACTTTTAAATCCGGTCTTAATCGAGAAAGGCCGCCCGCAAAAAAGTGTTTCCCCCGCCCCTGATGCGGTCATTCGAGGGGCGGGTCGGCTCGCAATCGATCTGCAATTCAAGCGGCCTATCTTTTGCTCTATCCGTCTCATTACGAGAGGGGGCCGATGTTCGACCGCGACCTGAATCGCACAGAGGTGGAGATCGCCCGGCGACTCCTCAGCTACCTCCTGAGACATCCGGAGGCGCGGGATACCATCGAAGGGATGACGCGGTGGTGGCTGCTGGAGGAAGAAATTCATGAGCGCTTGATCGATGTCTCGCAAGGGCTCTCCTCGCTGGTTAAGGAAGGGTTGGTCCTGGAGGAGCGGCGCGGGACATCCCTTCCCCTCTATCGTTTGAATCCGGACAAGAAGGGTGAGATCAAGACGCTGGTGGAGCGTCTTCTCCATCCCCTTCGAAGGGAGGTCTAAGATGCCGATGAAGATTACCAATCGATCCAGACAACTGTTGGTTATCCCCCTCAACAGCGGCGCCACGATCCATGTGGCCCCCGGAGAGGAGGCGGTCGGGATCGATCCGATCGAGGTTAAGAACAATCCGGCCCTTGAGAAAATGGTTCGGCGGGGATGGGCGTCGGTGGCCGAATCCGCGGAAGAAGCACACAGGCTGAAAAGAGGAAAGGGGAGATAGGCGAACTTCCGACCCTCTCTCCCGCGCGGACGATTCTTTAGAGTCAGATTGCGCATTCAGTTTAAATCGAGGATTTCCGCTGAGCGGGATTCCTCCCAGGGAGGTTAGACGATGGAAAGACTGCATCCGGGTGTCTACATTGAGGAGGTCCCGAGCGGTGTTCGCCCGATCGAGGGGGTGAGCACCTCCACGGCGGCGTTCATCGGGAAAGCCGAACGCGGCCCGCTCGACCGGGCCCTTATGGTGACCAGCTTCATCGAGTACCAGACCACTTACGGCACGTTCCTAAACGACAGCGTTCTCGCCCACGCCGCGCTCCAGTTTTTCAACAACGGCGGGAGGCGTCTCTACATCGTCCGCGTTGCAAAAGACGCCGTTGCCGCCGATGTCGCGGTCGCCGATCGGAAAGGGGCTCCCGCGAAGACGATCACCCTCTTTGCCAACAGCGCCGGCGCCTGGGGAAATGAGCTCGACATCGATATCGCCAACGGCGCTCAGAATGCGGCAAACGAATTCAAGATCACCGTCAAGCTCGGAGGGGCCGTCATCGAGATCCATGACAACCTCAGCATGAATCCCGACGCGACGAATTTCGTCGAGAACCTCGTCACGGCCAGTTCCAAGGTCATTAAAGCGGTCGTCGATCCGGCCAACGACACGGTCAACAAGGGATTCAGCACCAGCGGCGCCGCTCCCGCCGCCACCCTCCCGGCGGGCAACCGGAAGATGACGGTCAATCTCAACGGCGACGGACCTCAGGCGATCACCCTGGCCGATCCGGTCACCACGGGAGCCGAGATCGCGACGGCGATTCAGGATGCGGTTCGGGCGCTCATTCCATTGCGGGGCTCGACCCCGGCGACCGCTTTTTCCGCCTTCACCGCCGCCTTTGCTGCGGGGCTCTACACCCTCACCTCCGGCGCCGGGGGAAAGCGCTCCTCGGTCGAGGTGACCAACGCCCCCTCCGGGAACGCGGCGACGCTGCTTAAGCTCGGGAAGACCAACGGCGGAACGGAAGAGACCGGGGCGGCCGTCCTTCGGCCTGCGGTCGGGACCGACTACCACGTGGGCGACGCCGCGGTTGCCGGAAATGTCGTCAGCGCCACGCTCGGAAGCGACGGGACCACCCCGCAGGAGATCGACTACCAGAACGGCTTCGCCCTGCTCGATGTCCGGCGTGATGTGAACATCGTCGCCGTGCCGGGGATCGGCTCGAAGACGATGGTCGACTTCGGCGGCAACTACTGCCGCAATCGCCAAGACTGCTTCTTCGTCGGCGACGTGGGGGTGACCGACGACACCAAAGAAGAGGCCCAGACCTTTGTGAACGGCCTCACCGTGAAGAGCTCCTATGCCGCGGTTTATTTTCCGTGGTTGAAAGCGATCGATCCGACGGGGGTGTCGCCCGATCCGATTCTCCTCCCCCCCTCCGGCTATGTGGCGGGAATGTATGCGCGGATCGATGCGCGACGCGGCGTCTGGAAGGCCCCGGCGGGGACCGAGGCGAACATCGGCGGGGCGGTCGGACTCACGAAAGAAATTACCGATGCCGAGCAGGACACGTTGAACCCCATCGGGGTGAATGTCATTCGGGTCTTCCCCTCCTCCGGGATCGTCATCTGGGGGGCGCGGACGGTGGCGACGCAGGCCGATCCGGAGTACCGGTACGTTCCGGTTCGCCGGACCGCCATCTTCATCGAGCAGAGCATCTACAACGGCATTCAGTGGGCGGTCTTCGAGCCGAATGATGAGGATCTCTGGGCGAGCCTTCGGCTGAACATCGGCGCCTTTATGATGACCCTCTTCCGCGCCGGGGCGTTCCAAGGGACCACCCCCTCGCAGGCCTTCTTCGTGAAGTGCGACAGTCAGACGACCACCCAGGCCGACATCGACACCGGGGTGGTGAATGTCCTGGTCGGGTTTGCGCCGTTGAAGCCGGCGGAGTTCGTCGTCATCAAGATCAGTCAAAAGGCTGGTGATTCGGCCGCGTAGCGCCTCCAAATCCGCGGCCGGAAATTTTTTTAAGTGTGAACCCGATTCAATTTTTTAACCTTATTGCTGCATTCCCGCCTGCGCGGGAAGGACGAAAACTGAACAGCAACATCTTGCTTGGTTCCGGCGAGGCCGGGTTAGAGGGAGGATTCTTTCAATATGGCCAAGTTTACGGTCAATACGCACCGGTTCGATCCCTATCGCAATTTTAAGTTCAAGGTCAAAGTCGACAACCAATATGTGGCGGGCCTCAGCAAATGTACCGGGCTGAAGCGGACGACCGAGGTGACCCCTTGGCGGGAGGGGGGCGATCCGAGCACCAGCCGCCAGCTTCCCGGCAAGACAAAGTACGAGGCGATTACCTTGGAAGCCGGCTTGACGCATGATGTCACCTTTGAGGACTGGGCCAATCTCGTCCATAACTTCCAGGGAGACGCGGCCTCCTCGCTGAAGAATTTCCGGAAAGACATCGCGATCGACGTCTTCAACGAGGCGGGCCAGAAGGTCTTCTCGTACAATGTCTTCCGCTGCTGGGTCTCGGAGTACCAGGCCCTTCCCGACCTCGATGCCGGGGCGAACGCCATCGCCATCCAGCACATTAAGCTTGAGAACGAGGGGTGGGAGCGGGATAAGTCGGTGACCGAGCCGACCGAGAAATAACGCGACCGATCCGCTCCCAACCATACGCTCCCCATTTATTCAGAGGAGAAGGGTAGAAGACCGTTCTGTCTCCCCCGACCCCACCTTACATAAAAAGGGGAACGATCGCTTGTGATGGATTTATTGATCGAACATCCTGAAGAAGGTCTCTTCCTCCTTCCCGGGGGATTGCTTGATTCCAATGGAGAATGCCGTCGGGAGGTGAAGCTCCGTCCGTTGACCGGGCGGGAAGAGGAGTGGATCGCCGATCCCACGCGCGAGTGGACCGAGGCCGCCCTGGTCACGGCCCTCCTCCAGCGGACCCTGGAGCGGATCGGCCCCCATCGCGCGACGCAGGAGATGATCCGGTCGCTCCCGGTCGGCGATCGCGATTATCTGATGCTCAAGCTCCGCCGGATCACCTTCGGAAAACGGGTGGAGGTGATCCTCCACTGCCCCCGACCGGAGTGCGGCAAAAAAATGGACATCGATTTTGATCTCGACCAAATTCCGGTGGAGCGGATGCCGACCCGGCCTTCTTACACGATGATCCTTTCCGAGGCGGCGGCGCCTGTCGAAGATCACGGGCATTCTCAGCGCGAGATCGTCTTTCGGATCCCCCAGGGGGGAGATCAGGAGGCGGCGCGGGGATGGTCCGCATCGGGCGGGGAGGACCTGTTTCGGCGTCTTCTGGAGCGATGCCTTCTAAAAATCGGAGGGACGGAAGAACAGATCGCCGATCGGGTCTCGCGGTTGTCGGCCCGGGCGGTGGAGGAGATCGCCGCAGCGATGGAGCGCCACGCTCCGCAAGTCCAGGTCGAGATGGAGGCCCGCTGCCCCGAATGCGGCGAGGACTTCATCCATTATTTTGAGATCGTTCCTTTCTTT
>JAHFEM010000109.1 GCA_023248505.1 Nitrospirota bacterium | reverse complement strand
TGAGCCACCAAGCCATTCGGGAGCGGGTATCGAAAAGATAATGGGTCGCAAACATGAAGACCAGTAGGCGCGCATCCCGCTCCCCGTAGCGCCGGAAGAGAAGGGGGGAGAGAACGAAAATCGGCGTGTGAAAAAAACTCCGGTACTGCGCCCAGATCACATGATCGAGATCAGGGATCAGCGTCGTGACAATCCGGAGGAAGATGATCGGAGAGAAACCTTCGAGAACAATTAAAACGAAAAAGGCCAGAAAGAGGTGGGTCGTCGCCTCCAGGAAAAGATAGAGATGCCAATGGCTCACCCAGAGCGGCTGTCCGTATTTCTCAAAGAGAACATAAAAAAGAATGATCCCCGACATCGGCAAGACAAAGCGCCTCATCCGACCTCCTCTTTCTTTTCCGGAATCTCCGCCAAGCCTGCGATCCTTCCCCGTTCCGGGCGCGCGGCCGCGCAGCTGCCCTCCTTCCTTCGCTTATCGGTCACCCAGAAGGTGAGGTATCGACCCAGCATCAGCCGGGTCTGCGCATCGACGGCCGGCAGCCCCACGAGGAAGAGATAGGAGAAGGGGACCAGCGCCCATTGCAACGTCATCGAAATGGTCTTCCACCGGCCATAGCGAGCGGGCCGGGGCGGGAGAAGCGCATGGCAGAGGAAAACGGAGAGGAGCACCCCCACCAGGGCCATCGACAAAATCGATCGGGTGGTCGAATAGAAGTTATAGGCGAGGACCGTCTGATTAAACTCCCTCCCCCCGACAAGAAGGGGCAGAATCCCGAAGATCGGAATCACGAACGAGGCGCTCGCCCAGCTGTAATTTCCCTCCAGCATTCGGAAGACATGTTTGATCTTCTTTCGAAAGGGGATGGCTCGGTTGACCAGGAATCCGCGCATCATCAACGGGAACTTCTCAATCCCCCAGGCCCACCGCCGCATCTGTTTATATTGGTTAATGAGCGTCCTCCAATAGCTCTCCGCGAGGTTCGCATCCATCGAGACCGGGACATAGAGCGGGACCGTCTCGTATTTCCCGTCGTAGTAGAGATAACAGGAATAGAAGATCACCGAATCATCCGAGATGACGTTGACCGGCCAGTAGCCCACCTCCACCAGCGCCTGAAACGACATGGCGTGGCTGGAGAAGGTGATGAGCAGGTCGGGCCGGATGCTTTGCACCATATGCCAAAAGGTAGTGCTGTTGGCCACGACGCGCGCGAACGACGGCGCATCCCAGATGTTGTTATGGTACATCGGCAGCGGCTGATAACTTCGCCGGGTCCGCTGCGGATGGGTGATGTAGTTGTAGGTCAGACAGCCGAAATACTGCCGATCGACGCAGGTGTCGGCATCGAACGCGGAGAGGATCACCCGATCATAGGCGATTCCCGCCTCATCGATGTAGGGCCTGACCTGGCGCGCGGCCCACGCCATGTTCGCTCCTTTGACACGCGCCTCGCCCGGAACCCCATCGGGGTGAAAGGTGGTAAAAAGCGCGCCGAAAGAAGATTGAAACTCCTGCCGAAGGGCCTTGGCCTTTCGATAAGCCGGAATCCCCTCCCGCTCCTCGAAAGCCAGGACGACAATCATCCGGTCGCTCGGATAATCGGCCTGCAAGAGCGCGTTGAGCGAAGCGCGTAGGATCTCGATCCCTTCCCGATAGGTCGGGAAAATAACCAGATGATAGATGGTCGTCCAATCCCAGACCTCCACCTTCTCTGCTTCGATCCGCCGGATCTCCTGCAGGTGAAGGCGCAAGCTCCGGCGCCCCCGTTTGTCGGCGCCTTTCCCTTCAGCGCGCGCCAGCGCCCCTTCAATCTCGCGGCGATAAGCCGAAATCTCCCCGGAGGCCTTTTCGCACCGGGTCCGCCAGTCGGTCCCCCACTCCACCCGAACACGCCGGTAGGCGAACCACATGAAGAGGGAGAAGTAGGTCACCCGGATCAACCAATAAAGATCATAGGCGATAATAAAAACGGCGACCCATGCCGGCCGAAGGAAAGAGAAAACAAAAAGGCCGAGGAACGTCGACCAGAGGAGCAGCCCGGGAATCATCTCAAAGACGCGCTGGAGGAGCGCATCCCTTCGAGACGCGGCACGAGGGGACGGGATGAAGACCCCCATTAGAGATGGCTCCCGAGGAGCGTCGAGGGGGGTCTTCCGAAAGAGAGGTCGGCCCGGTAGAGCCGGTTTCGAAGCAGAAAGTAAATCTGATCTTGGTCGTGATAAACGAATTTCGGCGCCTCCCCCGGTATCCTCAAGAGAGGATCGGTATTCGGAGGGCCCTGTCCCCCGGTTTCCGTGATATAAACGGTATCGCCGGCGCCATAGAGGATATGGGATTGATCGCTGTACCATGTCGGCCCGATGATCGCGCCCCTTTGATGAACGATCCTCTCGAAAGTGCCGGCTTCCCGCGCCCCCAGGTTTCCACCTTCATTGAGATGGTAAACGACGAGCCCCTGTTCCGTCTGATAGAGAAGCCGCTCTCCTTCCTCATCGAACAAGGCAGCCTGAACCTTCCCCGCCACCGGCGCCGCCGTCGCGGATGGAGCATCCTCGATGAGCCAGAGTATTTTGTGACGGTCGATTAAGGCGATCTTCCCCCGGGCCGACAAGACCAGCTGATCATGGGAGCCTCCTTCCGGCGGTTCGATCGGGAGCGCCGCGATTTGAGACCGCTCTCCGGTGACGAGATTCTGCTTGAAAAGCGCCGGGGGAGAGACGGTCATAAAATAGAGGAGGTCGTTGAGAAGGGTGTAGCCCTGAATCCGGTCCGGAATGACCCGCTCGATGGATCTCATCTCATAATCGGCCCGGTAAAGCGACTCCCCCTGCATGAAGAAGAGGTTCAACCCACTCTGGGCCCATTTCCAGCGGTCGATCTCTTCTCTTCCCGGAGGGATGAATTCAAACGCCCTTTCGCCCCGCTCGTCTCCCTCGAGGGACACGATAAAATATCGTTTGGAGACCGGTGTCGAGACGGAAAAGGCAAGGCCCCGGCCATCCACCCGCCAGAGAAGCCGATCCATCGCATCATCGGGTAAAAGCGTGCCTCTCCCCTTTGGATCGCGCGGAAAAAGGAGCCGCTCTTCACTTCCATCCAGATTGGACATCCAGAGGGTGTCTCCCTCCGATTCCCCTCGGCGAACATAGACCAGTTTCCGGCCATCCGGCGAGACGGCAAAGGTGCGGATCTCTTCGGCCAATACGGAGGAGACAGCGATCCGCTTCGGGATCAATAAGATCTGCTCCTCCACGGTGATGCGATTTGCTTGGATCTCCACCTCTTTTCGCCACGGGCGGAAATCGTCCGACGCAACCTCCACGGTGTAGCGAGAAGGGGGAAGGCCTTGAATCTCCGCAGGGGTCCGCTTCCCCTCCTCCCGGCGGTTGATGAGGATCTTCGCCCCTTCCGGGTACGACTTCAAAATAAGGGTCCCCGTCGGGAACAACACTCTATCCTGAAAATCATACCGATACCCGCTCGCGCCCAAAATCAGGACGGGGGCGATGATGGTGAATAGAAAGAGCGCCCCGAAGAAGAGGGCCCTCCGATGGCGCGGCTTCATGAGAGCTCCAGCAACCGATTGCGGAATGCGGGTTTCGGATTGTAGAAGAGCGGTCTTCGCGGTTTTACGCCGCCCTCCGGGAATATCTACTCTAGAATCTCCAACTGATTTTCGACCGAAACGACCCCGACCGTGTTCCGCGCAATTTGCTCCGCCTCTTCCTTCTCAATTTCACTCTGGACACGGCCGCTCAGAATTACCTTTCCTTTTTTCGACTCGACATCGATCGGCAGCGCATGGGTCAAGGGGTTCTGGATCAATCTCGATGTGATCTTCGAGGTAATGACGGCATCTTCAAATTGATCGATCCTCCTCGTCCGGCCCACTTCCAAGAGATTCTCGACCCCTCGGACGCCGATCACCTCTGCGGCAAGCTCGGCCGCCCGCCGTTTTCGATCCTCGGTCGGGAGGGTCCCGGAAAGGGTCACAAGCCCCTGATGTGTGTCGATATGAATCCTGAAGAGATGGAGGGTCGGGTCATTAGAGAGCTTCGTCCGAACTCTGGACGTGATCCCGACGTCGTCGGTCCGCTCCTCCTGGGTCTTGTCCGGAACCGAGGCACACCCGGCCATTTCGAAACAGAGGGCCGATAAAAGAACAAGGTAGATCAGCGGTCTCATTTTTTCTCCAGGGATGTAACGCTTGCCGAACCGCAACCGGGACGATCGCCATCCATCGCGCATCGCATTTGGGTCGAAGGTTCCCCGCCGCAAACGGCGGGGAACCTCAATGATCGCCCCGGCATTGAAGAGATCTATCCTAGATCTTCCAGCATGATCACGTGCAATGTGCTTCCCGACGGTTTTAATGAAGAGCCCTCGATGCGGCCCACCTTTAGATTGTCCTCGACTTTTTGGACCCCGTCGGTGTTCTTTGCAAGCTCAACCGCTTTCTTCTTCTGATCTGCGGTGTCGACCACCCCGCTCAGAAAGACCACCCCGCTTTGCGTATCGACGTCGATCTTCATTCCGTTCAAAACATCATCCGAGAGAAGCTTTGCTTTTACCTTCGCGGTCAGCGCCGCATCATCGGTCCGTTCGGCGCCGCCGCCGCCCCGGTCGGTCCCTGCCCCTTCGTTCTCATTGTGACCTCGCCAGGAGGCACAACCGGTGACCCCCCCCATCAACAGAATGAAAATCAACATCTTGCTCAATGCCTCTTTCATCGTGTTTCTCCTTGTGATTATTTGAACAGAAACGTGAGACCGCCTCTCACCGTGTAGTTGTTTGTCGAAAGATCAGGAAGCGCGGCGCGGACGGCGGCATTGTCAATGTTCTCCCTGAAGTCCCAGAAGGTTGCGCGGTATTCGACGTTAAAAGTTACATTTCTCGACAGACCGATATCAAAACCGGCGCCTGTATGCCAGCCTTGCGCCGTATCATGCGCTACATCGGAGGCGGCTTGAAGCGCCACGAGGTCTCTCCTAAAATCGGTCTTAAAAAAGACCCATGTCGCTCCTCCGGAGAAATAAGGAGTGACCGGCCAAGGGAAAACGGTAAAGGGAGCGCCGAACGGATAGATCAATCCGGTCAGGCTCAAGGGGGTCTCCGAGATGTCTATTGATTTATCTCGGAACGTCTCCTCCGTCGCATCCCCCGCGACTTCTATTCCCAAAAAAGAAAGGACCCGGAACCGAAGGTGCGCCCCGGCAAAGCCCACCCCGCCATCCGCATCTTGTGATTTCTGATAACCGCCATGAAAGCCGGCGCCGATATTGACGAGCTCCGGAATATACCAGGCGCGCTTTGTCTCCGTGTCCTCCGCATGGGCCGATAAACCACCCGCCAGCATCAAAGCGAGAATGAATAACCCTGTCTTAAAACCAAACCACTTCATCCGAAACCTCCTTCACTCTCAAAGAGAGAAATCTCTACTGGAACCGGAATACACTGCGATGAATCATTTCATTCAGAGGTGGTTCCGACGATGGGACGTGAGACACGGATCTCTTTGGAGAAGTCTTCGAACACCGCGATGCATTCCGGTTCGATACATCAAAGTCGTATTGTGAATCTGGGCCAAATCGTCCTCCGGCCAGATGAGGATTCAGAGAGGATCCTCCAGGCGCTCCCGTCAGGAAACGCCCGTCGTTCTCCCACGCTCCTTTCGGAGAAGACTAACTTCTTCGATGGGGCCGGCTGACGACCTTGCGGTTGGATAGGATGACCTTGTCTACGATTTCACCGCAGTAAACACATCTCCAGCCCGGATAGAACCATGCGTATTCATCTTCCAGACCATAGAAGTTCTCGTGGACCATCCAGCCCGAGCATCTTGGACAATTCATAATCGACCTCGACTCCAAAATAAGTTCGTGTTGTGAGATTTAAGAGGAGACGTCGCTTCCTCTTCGCCGACTCTGTCAGGATTAAAAAGCAATTTCCATACCAGCCCAACCCTTCCAAATTCACAGGTCAGAGGGGGTATCTTCGGTGGACGGGTGAAAAAAAGTGCACTTTTTATGAAGCAAGATCGGACCATTGCAAGCGTGATAAAGCAGAGCGGAAGCGAAGCGAAATGAGTAGAAATAAAAGTGGATCGGGGGAGCGCTCTTGAGTAAGTTGTTTACAAGCGATCGGTGGGCTTGATAAAGATATGTAAATCTTTCACACTTTGAAGCGCAATCAGAGGACGGCCGGCTCCAGCATCCGTATAGAACCGGTCACCCCGTCGATTCGTACAGGAATGCCGAACGGGAGGGAGGCGATCGATTCGCCGTGGCCGGAGGGAAAGCCGAAGAGGATCGGCACCGGAAATTCATCAAAAATTTCTAAAATAATTTCGGGTAGAAGTTCGGGCTGACAGCGGGGCATCTGGCCGAAGACGACCCCCCGCACATGGTCGAATTTGCCCAACTCTTTCAGGTAGGAAAGCATCCGATCGATTCGATAAGGGGCTTCATCGATGTCTTCAATGAAAAGGATCTTATCTTCCGTCTCGATCTCATAGGGGGTCCCAATGGTCGTGCAGATCAAGGTGAGACAACCGCCGGTCAAGATCCCTTCCGCTTGGCCGGTGCGCAACGTCCGGACGCCGGGGTAGGACATCTCCACCGTCTCCCCGCCGAGGACTTTGATGAAGTTTTCGTCCATGGCGGGACCCGGCGCTTTTCCAAATTGGGTGGAGGCCATG
>JAHFEM010000108.1 GCA_023248505.1 Nitrospirota bacterium | reverse complement strand
CGTCGGCATTTTGGTCGAGCCGGACGGACAGACGTTCGAGAAGCTGCATATCGAGGGGACGCGAAATGTGGTGGAGGCGATGCAACGATCCGGCGTGCGCCGCCTCCTCCACATGAGCGCCCTTGGGAGCCGCCCGAATGCGGCAAGCCGCTATCACCGGACCAAGTGGGAGGCGGAAGAGCTTGTACGGACCGCTCCGCTCGATGCAACTATTTTTAGACCTTCGCTGATTTTCGGCCGGGAGGATAAAGCGATCAACCTCCTCGCGAAAATCGCTTCCTACTCCCCCGTGGTTCCGGTATTGGGATCGGGAGAGAATCGACTTCAGCCGGTTTGGGTCGAGGATGTGGCCGAAGGTTTTGCGCGAGCGCTCCACAACCCGGTCGCTTACGGAAAGAGCTACTCTCTCTGCGGCCCACGGCCGTACACGTTTAATGAATTAATCGATCTGATCCTCCACATCAAAAAAGCTTTCCGCCCGAAGGTCCATATTCCCGTTTGGGCATTGAGAGGTCCCGCCGGCCTCGCCGAGCGGATCTTCCCGCATCCGCCCCTGACCCGCGATCAACTGATCCTGCTTCAAGAAGACAACATCTGCATTGAGAATGAAGCCGGCAAGGAACTCGGTCTCTCGTTCAGTGGACCGGACGAGATCCTTCCCACTTATCTTTAAACCCATCCGGCCGATACACGAGGGTTCCTCTCTACCTCCCCTCTCCTTACCCTCAGGGCAAAGGGGAAGCGTATCTCTGCGGTTTTAAGAGAACCTTATTGGGAGACCGCTCCTACCTGTCGCCGCAGCCACCACTTTTTCAAAAGGGCGGAGCCGAGCCAGAAAAGGAGGACCAACGAGAATCCCCAGAGGAGTTGGGAGCTTTTCGATTTGAAATCGACAGTCCCTTGCAGGATGGAGTCGGAGAAGTAGGAGATGAGAAAGGTCCCTGGAAGCATCCCCAGCGCCGTGGCCAAAAGATAGTTGGAGAGGCGGATTCGGCTGGCGCCCGCCAGGAAGTTGATCACAGTGAATGGAAAGACGCCGATCACTCGGAGGATCAAAATAGCCCAGAAGCCCTTCTGTTTGATCCACTCGGCGAGCGCCGGCGCCTTCTTTTGGGCGAGACTCCGGAAAAGCGGCTTTCCGAGGTAGAGGCCGAGAAAATAAGAAACGGTGGCGCCGGCGAGCGCCGCCGTCCAATTCAGCAGCGTTCCCCAATAGGCCCCGAACAAAACCCCGCCCAAAATCAAAATGATAATAATGGGGAAGGAGATGGCGCTGGCGACAACCGCCCCGACGATAAAGAGGGGAATCGTCCAGTGCGACGCCCGCGCTTCGTCGAGATAAACGATCCAGGGGCGAAGGTCGATTCCCTTTTTCTCCAAAAAGAAGTAGAGCAGAAAGCCGATCAGGGGAAGGAGAAAGAAAAACGCCCCCTTCAGGAATGCTCTCTTCGATCCGGCAGACGCCGCATCCGATCTCTTTCGACGGCCGGCCTCTTTCTCCTTGATCTCTCCCTTGTCATCGGTAGACTCGATCGGCCACGAGAGCAGCTTTTCAAAAAGATCTTCCGAGCTGAGCGGCGATTCGGGATCGAAGCAGATTCCCTCCGGGAGGACCTGATCGATCCATGTTTCCGGGAAATCGTCGTTGAGTTTGTGGAGCCGTCCGGTCTGTCCTGAGACGGAATCCAGCGCGGCGACCCATCCTCCTTTTTGTTGGATCAGCGATTCGACCGCATCCGCCGGCTGCTCCAGATGCTCTCCCAAAAGGGTGTGGCAGGTCTGGGCGATCTCCCGCCCTCGCGCCTCCCCTTCGGCTTCAATGTTGATATTGCACTCCGTATCCAATCCGAGACTTCGGTTGCTGGTGTTGGCCGATCCGACCGAGAGAATCCGATCGTCCACCACCAGCACCTTGCTGTGGACATAAATCGGCGTCGGAGGAAGCGGGGCCGTTCCGGTCTTAATGGGGGTATAGATCCCGAGCGGACAGCGATTTGCCTTTGCCGTGGCCTCCAGGCGCTGGAGCATGCGCCGCTGCTCAAACCCGATCGCCAGTTCTTCCTTCCAGTTCTGAGCCGCTTGAGGAAGGATCATGATCATCTCAACGCCCGGGCGGCTTGTGTCGGAGATTCGCTTGTGGAGGGCCTCGAAGACACGGCGGGAGGTAAAATATTGATTTTCGATCAAGATCAACCGTTGGGCGGAAGCGATCGCATCGTCGTAGAACTGAGCGATCTCATGAACCGGCGTGGTCTGCCCGCAGGTCCCGACCGGGACGGTTCGTGAGATCGAGACCGGCCCGCCGGAGAGGCGGAGGGTGTGAGGAAGGTCAAGTCGACGACGAGGAGCGGGCGGGAGGGAAGGCAATCGCTCGCCGGTGGCGGCGGCCCATCGATCGAGAAAGATCTCTTCAAGCACGGAGGCCGCTTCTCCCTGGACGGCGATCTGAACATCATGGAAGAGGCTATAAGGGGTGCCGTCCTCGTTTTTCCGGAGGGGATTTCGGCGGCGATGCTGCGGGGTGTCCCATCGGTCGCCGCAAATATCGAGCCCGCCGCAGAATCCGACGACCCCATCTGCCAGAACGATTTTTTGATGATGGCTTCCTCCCGCCGGATGGAGATCGTCGAAGACAAAATGGATCTGGTCGCTCGTCTCTTGCTGAAACCGGTACGACTGCCACCATTCCCGTTCGGGAGCGAAAACAATCGAGTGATCCCAGGCCAAGATATAGATCTGGAGGTTGGGGCGCTCTTCGGCGACTTTTTGCAGAAGCGGCAGGAATTGGACCGGGTAGCGCGCCCGGCTTGCCTCCTCACCCCGGAGAAGGGAGACACGGCTGTCGAATTGCCATCCTAAGAAGACGAGCCGCTCCCGCGCCTCGCTGATGCTGTGGTAGAGGGCTCGGTAGTAGGGGGCGGCATCGATCAGGATATCAACTTGATCAGCCTGGGCGATACGATAACAGTTCCTCTCCGGTCTGGTGATCTTTTCGAGATTCATCTTGATCCTTCCACAGGAATTGCGCGATGAGCGGAAAGTGATCAGAAGCGACCGAAGCGGTTTTCGTGCGAAGGACATGGGCCTTCACCGGGAGGAGGTGATCGGAGGCGTAGATATAATCAAGCCTCAGGGGAATGCCGGCCTTTCGGTAGGTCGACCGCCGACCGACGCCTGCCCCTTCAAAGACATCGACGTAAGAGGATCGAAAGCGGCGTGCGATCGATGAGAAAGAGAGGGTGTTGAAATCTCCCATGATCAAGATCGGATCATCCTTATAAAGGACCCTTAATTGATCTAAAATCGTCAAGGACTGCCGCTTTCTCTCCGCCATTCCAAGACCCAGGTGCACCGACGCGACCAACAGGAGAGAGGAGCCGTGATGCACTTCGGTTAGAAGACAACCTCTCGGCTCACGCCCCGGAACGCTCAAGTCCAGATTCCCCATGATAGTGACCGGCCACCGGGAGAGGAAGACATTTCCATACGCCCCTTCCCCCAGATACCAATTGTGTCCGGCCACATGATGCATTTCGAGCAGGTCGGCCAATTCCCGGCCCTGATCGAGCCGCTCGCTCCGCTTCATCCCTCGATCGACCTCTTGCAGGGCCACGAGGTCGGGTTTTCCCTCTTGGATGACGGTGCAAATCCGCTTGAGGTTGACCCGGCCGTCCCGTCCCCTTCCGTGATGGATATTGTACGTCATCACCGCCAAGAGACGATCGAGGGAGGGTAGGACGGTCTCTTCCGAGCGATTTTCCTCGGTTTCTGATATTACATTCATCTTAGCAAAGTCCATTGGGTCGGGTCAAAGAGGCCTTCAGGGGGGAGAGAGGAAACCGATGCGGACAACACTGTGTGAGCGGCTCATTTAAATCATACGGATTTTAGCATAACGGGGGAGAGGAGACAAGGAGAGACCGAGGGAGGAGACTCAGGGATCCGCTTGCCTGGGGGATGCGGTCATGATATTATCTTGCTCCAATTGATAAGGAAGTGAACTGATGTCGAAACGCGAACAACAATTCTTAACCGGATCGGGTCTGATTCTCTTGGCGATGGGCTTGGGTCGTATTTATGCCCTCTTGCGCTCCCGTTCCGACGATTCTTTCTTTGCCCCTCACCTGTTGGTGACTTTCCTCTCTCTTTGGATCGCCAGCTCGATCCTTCGGGTCGGTTTGCGAAAGACGGAGATCACCCCACGGGCGGCCCTGACCCTCATCCGTTCCGGATCAATCCTGCTGATGATCTGGAGCTATCGTCTCTACCTGGTTCTTAAGACGGTCCGCGCTCCGATCGATCTGAAGGCCCATTTTTACCTCGCCTCTCTCTACATGGTGATGGGAACCATGGTGATGCTCTTCGGATTAAAAACCAGCCGTGCCCTTCGTAAAAAAGCGGCGCAGGCCGCCTCTCTTTGCCCGGTCCCGCTGACCGGCGCGCTCTCAAAAGATTCCGCAGAAAAATAGCCTTTTTTCCATCTCCTGATGGTGCTAAAATCGTTTTACAGAAAGTAATTTAACCCCCGGGTGTCGCGATGGCGGTGAAATTTAGGGATTATTATGAAGTCTTGGGGGTTCCCCGGACCGCTTCCGCTGAGGAGATCAAGAAGGCCTATCGAAAGTTGGCGCGGAAGTACCATCCCGACCTCCATACGAGTGCAGGGAAGGCAGAGGCCGAGGGGAAATTCAAAGAGATCAATGAAGCGAACGAGGTCCTCGGCGATCCAAAGAAGCGGGCAAAGTACGATCAGCTCGGGCCTCAGTGGCAGGAGGGAATGGACTTCACCCCTCCGCCCGGCGGGGGACCGCGACCCGGAGCGGGACCGAGGGAAGGCGCGTTCGATTTTGAGGATTTCGGGGGGGTTGGCGGTTTTTCCGATTTCTTCGAATCGCTCTTCGGTGGTCGGGCGGGGGGCGGGAGAGGGTTCGGCCGCGGCGCCGTCCGACCGCGGCGCGGCAGCGATGTCGAATCGGAGATGGAGCTGACCTTGGAGGAGGTGATCCAGGGCGCGAAGCGGCGTGTCCGCCTTCAGGGGCAAGCGCTTTGTCCCGTCTGCAACGGCCGGGGGATTCTCGGACAGCAGACCTGCCCCCGTTGCGGCGGGACCGGTCGTGTCCTCCAGGAGCGGGAGTTGACCGTCAACATCCCTCTCGGCGCTCGCGAGGGGGATCGGGTCCGTCTGGCCGGACAGGGAGAGCCGGGAGAAGAGGGAGGTCCTCCGGGCGACCTCTTCATTCGCGTCCGGCTTTTGCCGCATCCTCGCTTTAACATTGTGAATGAGAACGATCTTGAGACAGAGGTTGAGGTGATGCCGTGGGAGGCCGTGTTGGGAACCGAGGTCCGGATTCAAACCCTCGGGGGTGAAGGGGTCCTGAAGATTCCGCCGGGGAGTCGCGGGGGGCAGCGGTTCCGGCTTCGCGGGAAGGGGCTTCCGATTCGGGGGAAGGGAAGGGGCGATCTCTACGTTCGACTCAAGATCAATGTGCCTCCGCAAGTGACGCCGGAAGAGCGACACCTTTACGAAGAGCTGGCGCGTCTGGCAAAGGAGAAGCCGCGATGATGCGTGGAATGAAATCAATTCAAAAGTGGGTCCTCTACCGGACGGATGATTCGGGAGAGGAGATCTGCTGTCTGACCTTGGAAGGATTGGCCCGATTCACCCATCTCTCGATCGGGTCGGTGCGCCGGATGAAAGAGGAAGGACTCATTGCTCCGATCGAGGGAGAGGACCTGCTCTTTCCGCAGGAGGCCATTCGCCGTATTGCAAAGATCGAGCGGCTTCGGAACCAGCTTCAGGTCGATCTCGGCGGCATTGACATCATTTTGGATCTCATGGACCGGATGGAGAAGATGGAGCGGGAGATCGACGCGTTGCGGCGGGAGCGGCTGCTTCGATGAGAAAACGTTGGCGCCGCTACCGGATGAAATACTACTTTCTTTTTTCCCTCGTTCTTTTTGTCGCGCTCATTCTCGTGAATTTCTTCTTTCTGCGCCGTTTTTTTGCAGGGGCAGGCTAGCGTCTTCCGACAAACCTGCGCGGCGACCCCCTCGGACCCCGTCTTCTTGAACGATCAGCCTTCAAAGACAAAAAGACCCTCTCGAATCATCCGGCTCACTGTTTCGATCTCGCGTTGAAGAGAGCGATCTTCCTCCAGCGGCGGAACCTTTACGCGGAGCCGTTTGATCGCTTCGATCACCCCCTTCCCCGGTTTAAGAGGGGCGTGAAAGGCGACCCCTTGCGCCGCTGCGATCAGCTCGATCGCGAGGATCGCCGCGATGTTCGAGACGATCTGATCCAGCTTCAAAGCCGATCCCATCGCCATGCTGACGTAGTCTTCCTGATTCGCCGAGGTCGGGATGGAGTCGACCGAAGCGGGATGCGCCAGCAATTTGCACTCGGAGGCGAGCGCCGCGGCGGCGACCTGAGGCATCATCAATCCGGAGTGAAGACCCGGCCGTTTGGTGAGAAAGCGCGGAAGGTCGATCAGTTCCGGATCGACGAGCTGCGCGATCCGCCGCTCCGAGATGACCCCCAGGTGGGTGAGGGCGATGGCGAGAAGATCGAGCGCTAAGGCGATCGGGTGCCCGTGGAAATTCCCGCCTGCCAAAATCGATTCTGACTCCGGAAAGACGAGCGGGTTGTCGGTGATGCTGTTGGCCTCGATCGTCAGCACCGCCCGAACATGGCCAATCGCGTCCCGGACCGCGCCGT
>JAHFEM010000107.1 GCA_023248505.1 Nitrospirota bacterium | reverse complement strand
TCGATCGAAAAATCGGCGGCGACGACTCGGATATCGAAAAGCGTGCCGAACCGAATCAAGCCGTCGGAGGCGTCGAGGAACTGCCAAACCCAACCGATCCGGTAGAGTTGGAAATCGAGCTCCGAAGCGACGCGCGCTCCGATATCGAACGTCCGGTCCCGAATGGCAACGGTTTGGCTCAGGGTCTCTTCTCCCTCCCACTTGGCCCAGGTCGCATCGAAGAACAAATTGCTCTTCGGTCCCGTATGCCAGGTGAGTCTTCCCTCAGGAAAATTCTTTTCACCTAAGTTGAGATCTTTTTCCAAGTCGACATCGGTTCCGCGGACCTGGTCATCGAACCTCGCGCTTGCTTTCAGATCGGCAAACCAATAACGCCCTTCCAACTCCAAAACGACATCCTCCTCGCCGGCGTGGGCATCAAAGACAATCGCCAGAACGATCAGGGTGGAGAAGAATAAAACTTTCATCGGACCTCTCTTTCCATTTCGACAGCGCGCGTCCGGTTAAGGCGCGCCGACCTCTCTTGAGGAAGCGCGCTGCGTTTCCTCCCTCGTCCACCCCCCGCCGAGGGCGAGATAGAGATTCACACGCTGTACCAAGCGCCCCCCCTGCACGCTCAGGAACGTGCTCCGCGCCGAGTAGAGCCGAAGCCGCTGCTGGAGGACCGAGAGGAGGTCGGTCTTGCCGACCTCGTATTGGGTCTCCGCGATCTCCACGACCCGTTCATAATCTTTCGCCACCTGCGCCAGCACCTCCTCACGCTCCCGCAGCGTCCGCTCGGCGTTCAGCGCATTCTCCACCTCCTCAAAGGCCCGGAGGACCATCGCGGCATACTGCATGATCGCCGCTCTCTGCTCCGCGTTTCGGATCTGAGCCTGCGCCCGAAGCTCCCCTCCCCGGAAGATCGGGGCGAGGAGGCCGCCCCCCACCCCTCCGGTCGGATTGCTGAAGTCGGACCGCTTGCTGAAAACGTCGCTGCTGATCAAGCCGAGGGAGGCGGTCAGGCTGAACTGGGGAAGCATCGCCGCCTTCGCCTGTTGCACCTGAAAAAAAGCCGAGGAGACCCGGCGCTCCGCCGCGAAGATATCCGGCCGGCGTTCGAGCAGCTCCGAAGGGAGTCCCGCCGGGACCGGCGCCGTGATCCGGGCCAGCGCTTCGGCCACCTCGATTTCCCCGGACGGATACCGTCCGACCAACACTTCCAGCGCCCTCCGCGATTGCGCGTTCGCCTGCTCGATCTTCAGCAGGCTGTCGCGGAGGCTCCCCGTTTCGGCCCGGGCGAGCGCCACGTCCTGGTCGCCGGACGTTCCGACCGCTCGTTTGCTCTTCGTCAGTTCCAGCAGCCGTTCGCTCGATTCCAACATCTGTCGGGCGGTCCGCTCCTGCAAAAGCCCTTCCACCGCCAGAAACCAGCTTCGCGCCACCAAAGCGGCGATCGACTGGCGCGCAGACGCATAATCGGCCTCTTCCGAAGCGAACTGTTCCTCCGCCGCGGCCCGTCCGGCGCGCACCCGTCCCCAGACGTCGATCTCCCACGAAGCGAGGGCGGTAATGAAATTGATCCCGGTCCCCTCGCCTACTCCGCGACTCCCTTTGCCGATCACCGAGACCGCCGGATAGAGTTCTCCCCCCGCCACCTTCACATAGCCCGCCGCCTGTTCCACCCGCGCCGCCCCGGCGCGCAGATCGGCGTTATAGGTCAGCGCCTCCTCGACCAGACGATTCAGCAGATCGTCGCCGAATGTCGCGACCCAATCGGCCGGAACGGCCTCTTCGGTCCCGCTTCCGGCTGTCCAGTGCATGGGGATGGCTGCATGAGGGAGCGCTTTCCTTTTGAGCTCTTCCAGTCCCGGCGGACGTTTCAGGCTGCAACCGGAAATCAGCGCGATCAGGAGCGCTGTTGCGACGAGCTCCGTCCATCCCGCGCGGCGAGATCTCTTCATGGTATACGCTTCCTTTTCCTAAGAGTAAACTTCGTACCTGGGTCGTCATTCCCGAATGTTTCTCGGGAATCTAGTGGTTTAGGTTTAATGCCGTCTGGATTCCCGCCTTAGCGGGAATGACAGACAAAGAATTTTACATCACCCGCTAATGAAGCTTCACGATGAACCAATCGAGCTTGGCGCTCACCCGGAGCAATACTTTACGGAGCAGATGAATCGGAACCAGCTGCTCGGTGTAGATCGCGGCGGCGCCGCGCGCGCCGGGCGCAAGGAACAGACCTCGATCTTTGCCGTCGAGCATCAACTTCACGGCGAATCGCTGCGGCGGAACGGCGTGTTCTTCGGTTTGCGGCAGGACGCCGCCGATCGGCAATTGCCCCTGCCCCGTCGCCCAGACGATCGAATCGACCCGGCATTTGATCACCTGTCCGGGATAGGTTTTCAGGATGACCTCGGCCTCGTCGCCCGGCTTGACCTTGCGCAGCTCGTTCTGCGAAAAGAGGGCGATGATCCACTGTTCATCTTCGACAAAACTCATTGCCGCCGTGACCGGGAACGGCACCACGAACGAACCTTCCCGGAGCTGCAAGTTGATCACTTTGCCGCTCCCGGGGGAGAGGACGGTTGTTTCGGAGAGATTCCAACGGGCCAAATCGAGCTGCGCGCGCAGCTGCCGGACATCGCTCCGGTCGCGATCGACATCGAGCTGGCTGCCGGCGCCGGTCTTCGCCAGCGCAGCGGATTGTTTGAGACGGGTCTCGGCAAGCCTGAGCTGGGCTTCGATCCGCTTGACCTCGAGCTCGAAGGGGGTGGGATCGACCCGGAAGAGAACGTCTCCCTTTTTGACCGCGCTGTTGGGTTGCACCGGCACGTCGATCACCCGCCCCCGCACCTGGGGGAGGATCTGCACGACATAGTTGATCACCCGCACATCGTGGGACGACGGCGCCACGATGTTCAGGACCAAGATCAGCAACGCCAGCATCAGGAAGGGGAGGACGATGACGATCGCCTGGGTGACGAAGTTCCACGGCAGCCATTTGAGCTTAAAGAAAATGAGCCAGACGAAAAAGGCATAAATCAGCAGCAGCAAGATTTCCATATGTTACCTCATCCTCTCAAGCGGCCTCCCGTTCCGGCTCGCTTGGTTGTGATGGCTCTTCCGGTTCCGCCACATCGGTGCCGTAGGCCATTTTGTGCATCACCGGTTTGGTGAAGGTCCAGAGCCAGGCGAGCGGCCAGAGCAACCCTCCGAAGAAGAGCGACAGGATACAGAGTGTCTTAATCGCAGCAAGCTGCGGATGCCTCCGCTTCTCGGCGATTTTTTCCGGAAGGATGTGGAGCATCATAAAAACCCCGATCAGGGCAATCGGCGCCACGATCAGCACCACCCACGTCAAGATGTCGGCCAGGGTGTCTTCAAAAGCGTGCCCTTCGGATTCCGCCGCAAAGACCCGAATCGACGACATCAGACCGAAGACCAAGATCCAGACCCAGAGGGAGAGACCAAGGCGCGCAACGCGCCGGGTGGAGCGGGCAGACGCTTCTCCGTTTTTCTTTTTCTTCATCACGATGCCCTCCGAAGTCCGCTTTGTTCCTGTCTCTTCGGTGGCCGGCCCGCGCGCGCGATGAAATATTCTTCAACCTCTTCCAGCGTCTTCCCCTTGGTCTCCGGCACCAGCCGCTTGACGAAGAACCAGGTCAATATTCCCATGAGTCCATAGAACCAGAAGATCCCCGCTTTTCCCAGAACAGCGGCCATCGTCAGAAATGTATAGGCGACCAAGAAGTTCGCCCCCCAGTTCGCGACCGTTGCGACGCTCATTCCCGCCGCTCGCAACTTGAGGGGATAAATCTCGGCGATCAGGAGCCAGAAAATCGGCCCCAGGCCGATGGCGAAAAAGGCGATGTAGACCATCAGGGAGACCGCAGTGATCAGGCCCAACCCTCCTCCTCCCGCCTCGGCCGCCTCACCCCGAAGCGCGAATCCCAGCCCGAGCACCATCAGCGCCACGGTCATCCCGGCGACACTCCACAACAAGAGCGGCCGGCGGCCGACCCGGTCGATCAGCCAGAGGGAAACCCCCGTGAAGACGACGTTCACCACGCCGATGCCGCTCGTCGCGGCAATCGCGGCGGTATCCGATTGTAAGCCGGCCCCTTTGAAGATCGCCGGAGCATAGTAGATGACGGTGTTGACCCCGGTCACCTGCTGGAGGATCGCCAGCCCCACGCCGATGATCAGCGCCAAGCGGACCGGCGGGGCGAGCAGATCCGAGACCTTCCCGCCGCTCTCCGAACGGATCGCCTCATCGATCTCGGCGAGCTCCTCCGTCACTTCCGGCGTTCCCCGGATCTTCCGCAATACTTTTTCCGCCGCCTCCCGGAGCCCGACCGAGAAAAGCCATCGGGGACTGTCGGGAAGGGCAATCATCCCAAAGAGGAGAATGAGGCCGGGAACCGCGCCGACTGCGAACATCGCGCGCCAGTTTTGGGTGGAAGCATAATAATAATTAACGCCGTACGAGACGAGAATGCCGACCGTCACCGCAAACTGATTCAGCGAGACCATGCTTCCCCGAATCTGCGCCGGGGCCAATTCGGAAATGTAAAGCGGCACCATGAACGAGGCGACCCCGATCGCCGCGCCGATCAACACCCGGCCGATCAGAAAGGAGGTCATGCCGTCGGCGATCGAAACGATCAGCGTCCCCGCCAGAAAGAGAACGGTGGCATAGAGGATCGACAGGCGTCTCCCCAGCCGATCCCCCAAGACCCCTCCCGCGAGCGCCCCCAGCACCGCGCCGACCAGGACCGAGCTGGTCGCGAGCTCCGCCTGCTTGTGCGTGAGGTTCCACTGCTTCGCGATAAAGAGGATGGCGCCCGAGATGACCCCCGTATCGAAACCGAAGAGAATCCCGCCGATCGCGGCGATGGCGGCGGCGACCAGAACATAGGCCGTCAGCTTTGATTGTTTTCCCGGTCGGCTCACATTTTCCTTTTCCATTTGATCCTCCTTCTCTCTATCCGCATCGTCCACGCGATCGCTTCATCGGGGAGATCTCTCCGCGCTAGCCGAATAGAAAATAAATGTTCGCTTCGATTTTCAAATCATAAATCTGATATTGCTGGACGAGGGGGAAAGCGACCTCCAGGGTCCCGAAGGTCGATTCGCTCCAGTTTCTTCCGACCAAGAAATCGAACGGGACAAACCATTTCCCCGTGTCGCCCGGCCTTTCATCCGCGAAGTTATATTTGATGTCGCTGCTCGGATAGAGGTTCAGGAACCATCCTTGATCCAATGTGAGATTGAGAATCGGGGCCAACTGGAGCTCTCGGATCCGGTTGCGATCGTCCGCCCCGGCCACATCGGCGTCGTAACGGACCAGCGGGGCGAACCAGCTCCCTTCCCGCAGGCGGGGGAGCTTCCACCGCGCCGCAGCGCTCGGCACGATCCGATACTTCCCCCCTCCCATTTGATCCTGACTCGCCGTCGGAAAGATAAACTGGCTCCCGGCCATCCAGGCGAACGCGTCGCTCGGTCTGTTGATGATGATCGCTTGGGTCAGAACGTCGCCGAATCCGAATTCGGCGCCGCCGTTCGGGTTGTCGCGACTCGCCTGATCGGTGACGATCAAGGGGAGTTCGACCCGCGTCGACCAACCCCACGTTGCACTTTCCTTGAAAAGCAGATCCCCCCTGAACGTCCCGTTGTGTAAAGTGTCCTCCTCCGGGGGGGGGAGATTCTGATACTGATATTTCAGGCTGAGCCGGGTGAGCGGGTTGGTCGGGTCGAGTCCGTTGTCGCTTTCATCCGCGGCCCCTCCGGAAGGGGCCGCGACGCCGATCATCAAACACACCAGGGTGAGCATCACGCCGAATTTCATTTTCTCTCTCCGATGATTCCTTTATCCGCTAAGCGGCCGCCCGGCGGGCCGCGACTTCGGTGACCCCGATCTTTTTTCCCGCTTCGAGATAACTCTTCGCATCCATCGAGTGGAATATTTGAATCAATGGGGCCACCAGTCCCGTCCAGCCGGTCTGGTGGCTGGCGCCGAGACCGGCGCCGTTGTCGCCGTGGAAATATTCGTAGAACAAAAGATTGTCCCGCCAGTGCGGGTCGGTCTGAAACTTCTCCGTCGCCCCGTAGACCGGCCGGCGGTCCCGCGCATCGGGGAGAAAAAGACGGGTGAGGCGGGCCGTGATCTCTCGGGCGACTTCGAAGAGGTTCATCCGGTTTCCCGAACCGGTCGGGCACTCCACTTTGAAGTCGTCTCCGTAATAGAGATAAAACTGGAGCAAGGCCCGGATGATCAGGGCGTTGACCGGGAACCAGATCGGGCCGCGCCAGTTGGAGTTGCCGCCGAACATTCCGGAGTCCGATTCAGCCGGTCGATAATCGACCCGGTAGGCCCGGCCGTCTACATAAAAAATGTAGGGATGCTCCGCATGATAGCGGGAGAGGGAGCGCAACCCGTACGGACTTAAAAATTCATTCTCGTCGAGCATGCGGGATAAAATGTGGACCAGCCGGTGCGGATTCACCAACGCCAGAATTCCCCGGTCGCCGACGCCGAGTTGCCCCGGTCCGGTCGGATGGATCGCCGAGGCCTGACGCATTTGATTCATGCGGCGATACGCATGCTCTAAGAGATGGGGGAGATGTTCGCGTTGATAAGGCTCCACCACGGTGGTGGCGCAGAGCGGAAGAAGGCCGACCATCGATCGGACCCGGAGCGGCACGGCGCGGCCGTCCGGCAGTCGAAGGACATCGTAGT
>JAHFEM010000106.1 GCA_023248505.1 Nitrospirota bacterium | reverse complement strand
GCCGTTGACATCTTTACCTGTGGTGAAACACTGCAGCCCTCCGTCGCCGCATCTTATATCGTCGGAAAACTTCAATCCAAAAATCCCTCGCTCGTCGAAATGAAGCGGGGTTTGCTTTCCTTGGGAGACCAAAAGTTGCCCCACAAGCCGACTAAAGGAGAGCCGATCGGATATGTCCGAGACAAAGAGCTACAAATGGTTCCTTGATCATCTCTCCCCGTTTGAGGGGCACATGCATGGGATCGACACCATCGTCTTTTCCAAGCAGACCCAGTTTCAACAGGTAGAGATCCTGGACACCAAGAGCTACGGACGTTGTCTGGTTCTTGACGGCAAGATGCAATCAAGCGAGGTCGACGAGTTCATTTATCACGAAGCACTGGTCCACCCCGCGATGCTGACCCATCCCGAACCGAAGAAAGTCTTCATTGTCGGAGGGGGCGAAGGCGCCACCCTCCGCGAGATCCTGCGTCACCGATCGGTCGAACGGGTCTTGATGGTCGATATCGATCAAGAGGTGGTGGAGTCTTGCAAGCGCCACCTTCCCCAGTGGCACCAGGGATCGTTCGACGATCCGCGCGCGGAGATCCGCTACCTCGATGCGCGAAAATACCTGGAGGAGACCGCCGACACCTACGATATCATCGTCATCGACATCTCCGAGCCGGTCGAGGAGGGGCCCGCTTACCTCCTCTACACGAAAGAATTCTACACCCTGGTGATGGAACGCCTCACCAGCAATGGAATCATCTCGCTTCAGGCCGGCACCACCGCCGCCACCAGCCTGCTGAACTTTTCAGCCGTTTATCAGACGCTCAAAGCGGTTTTCCCCGTCGTCTCTCCGTACCAAGCTTCCATCCCCTCATTCGGTCTTCCCTGGGGCTTCGCTTTGGCCTCGAAGCGGTTCGATCCGAAAGCGCTTGACCAAGATGAAATCGATCGGCGCATTTCTCAGCGGGTGGCGGGAGAGCTGAAATACTACGACGGGGAAACGCATGCCGGCCAGTTCTTTCTCCCGAAACAGATCCGGGTTCAGATGGAAAAACAAGAGCGCATCATCGAAGACAATTATCCCTTGTTCACGTACCATTGAGAAAGAGATTTAATAGCGAGCCATTAGATTTGCCCAGATCTGCCCCGAAGGTTAGAAGGAAAATAAAGGCGAGCCGCCGGCTTCGCCAGCGCAAACCGCGGGGTGTGGGGGCACAGGATGGAGCACTGGCTGTCTCGGAGGACGTTCTCCTTTTCAGCTGCCGGACGGGCCCCCGCCTATGGTAGACCAGGAACAATTTAAAACCCCCCTCTTTGACGCCATGGTCTCCCTCGCCGAGAGCCGGAAGGTCTCCTTCCACACCCCCGGCCACAAGAGCGGCAAAGGGATCTCCACCCGGTTTCGGAAGTTTGTCGGGCCGAAGATCTTCACCATCGACCTGACCACCCTCGACGAAGTCGACTCTCTCCAAAAACCCAAAGGGGTCATCAAAGAAGCGCAGGAGCTCGCCGCCAAGGCCTACGGCGCCGACCGCTCGTTCTTCCTCGTCAACGGCACCACCGGCGGCAACCATGCGATGATCCTCGCCGCCTGCGGGCCGCGCGACAAGGTCCTGGTCGCCCGAAATGCGCACAAGTCGGTTCTGGCCGGCCTGATCTTCTCCGGCGCCGAGCCGATCTTCTTTTCGCCGGCGGTCGACGACAACCTGAAGCTGACCCTCAACGTCACCTACGAAGAGACCTGCCGCGCCATCGACAACCATCCTGAGGCGAAGGCCCTCTTCCTCACCAGCCCCAACTATTACGGCATCTGCGCCGACCTGGAGCGGATTATCCCCTATGCCCATCAAAAAGGGTTGGTCGTGATGGTCGACGAAGCGCATGGGCCGCATTTGAAATTCCACCCCGATCTTCCCGCCTCCGCCATGGAAGCGGGGGCCGATCTCTCGGTGCAGAGCACCCACAAGATCATCGGCGGCATGACGCAGGCCTCCATGCTTCACGCGCAGGGGACCCGCGTCGACATGACGACGCTGGCACAGGTGCTCCGCTTCGTTCAGAGCACCAGCCCGTCTTATATCTTGATGGCCTCGCTCGATCTGGCCCGGATGCAGATGGCGACGGAGGGGCAGAAGCTGCTGGATAAGGCGATCAAGCTCGCCGCCGAGGCGCGGGTGAAGATCAATCGGATTCCCGGCATCTTTTGCTTCGACAAGGAGATGGTCAAAAATCCGCTCTTCTCGCCGATGGGGGATTTCGACATCACCAAGTTGACGATCACCGTCCGGGATCTCGGACTCTCCGGCTTTCAGGCCTCGCAGATCCTCAACAACAAATATCACATCCAGGTCGAGATGGCCGATCCGTTCAACGTGCTGGTGATTGTGAGCATCGGCGACCGGCGGGACGATCTGAACCGTCTGGTCGACGCCCTCCGCGAGATGTCGAAGGAGTATCACGGCACGGGAAACCCGACGGCGCTGGCGGCCGAGGTCGGTCTCCCCCCCTTCGGCAAGGCGGGCCAGATGACCCCGCGCGAGGCCTTCTTCCGCGATTACCGCTACGCGCCGCTCGACGAGTCGGGCGGCCAGATCAGCTCCGAAATCATCACCGTCTACCCCCCCGGCATCCCCCTCCTCGTCCCCGGCGAGATCGTGACCCAAGAGGTCATCGACTACATCCGCAAAATGGACCGCCTCGGCGCCACCGTCGACGGCCTGAATGCGTCGAACAGCACCATTGCGGTGGTGAAGCAGTAGACACACACAGCTAGTTGATCGTTTTGATTTGTATGGATACCACAATGGAGGTATTTAAAAGCGCTATTACATCCTCCTTCTAATTGACAATTCATATAGATCGGATTATAGAATAAGTCCTAATGGACACGTTCAGTCCTAAAAAACGTTCATGGATCATGGCGCAGGTCAAATCGACCGGCAACAAATCAACTGAGAGAACCCTCCTAACCATGCTCCAGCAATTCAAGATCAAAGGTTGGCGCAGAAATTATCCCCTCTTTGGAAAACCTGATATCGTGTTCCCTAAACAAAGGGTCGCTTTGTTTATTGACGGCTGCTTTTGGCATGGTCATCCTCGTAAATGCCGTATGCCAAGCACTAACCGCGCATATTGGATAAAGAAGATTGCTGGCAACATTGCGAGAGATAAACAGGTAACGCGCACCTTACAAAAAAAGGGTTGGAAAGTAATTAGAATCTGGGAAGATCGGGTCAAGAAGTCATCAACGGTAGCAAGAATACAAAAGGCATTGGCAGAAAATGAAACCTAGTAGAACAGTAGCGGAGTTCTTTGCTGGCATAGGTCTGATGAGGCTTGGCCTTGAGGAGACTGGATGGCGGGTTGTTTGGGCCAACGATATTGACGAAGGCAAGTTATCGATGTACAGCGGTCACTTTGGAAATAAAGATAGCCATTTTTATCTCGGGGATGTCCATAAGGTTAATCCTGACTCAATTCCGACCGTCGCGCTCGCTACCGCTTCGTTCCCTTGCAATGATTTGTCGTTAGCCGGCGCTCGCCGCGGGCTCGCGGGTCGACATTCGAGCGCCTTTTGGGGATTCATTGAGGTGCTCAAGGGCATGGCTAGCCGGCGGCCGCCATTAGTGATGCTTGAAAACGTGGCAGGATTTCTGACTTCACATGACGGGAATGACCTCAGAGATGCCTGCCTTGCGTTGAACGATCTCGGTTATGCTGTTGATGCATTCATTATCGATGCCGCCCTATTTGTGCCACAAAGTAGACAGAGGCTGTTTCTCATTGGGAAACAAGCGGTACGAGAAGCTGACGGAACTGCCGAAACACAATCCTTTTATCAAAGTCAGTGTCGGCCTTCTGCACTCGCCGACTTTATCTTGTGGCATCCCGAAATTCGTTGGTCCATTCGAACTCTCCCGAGCATATCCAAAACAACAGCTTGCTTGCGCGACATTCTGGAAGATCTCCCCGCCAACTCAGCTTACTGGTGGAACAAGCAGAGAGCGGAATATCTACTGAACCAGATGAGCGAAAAACATAGAGCGATTGCGGACAGAATGATCGCAGGAAAAGAGACCTCTTGTGGGACAGTGTTTCGCAGAGTAAGGCATGGGCGCTCTATGGCGGAGTTAAGAACGGATGGAATAGCAGGTTGTCTGCGAACTCCCAGAGGTGGCAGCGGCCGCCAAATTCTTTTCATGGCCGGAAGGGGCCGTTACGCAGTTCGCTTGCTCACGCCTAGAGAGTGCGCACGACTTATGGGTGCAGATGATTTTAGAATTACAGTTCCGTTGAATCAGGCTCTTTTCGGATTTGGAGATGCAGTTTGCGTTCCCGTGATTCGATGGATTTCCGAAAACTATCTAACCCCTGTGTGGAAGGAGTTAAATAGCAGCAAAACCATGAAGGAGCTATATGCCGCCAAAGCAGTCTGATGAGGAAAGCGGCATTTGGGGTTTGCCGGAAGATGTTGCAGCGATTCGCGCCGAGATATCAAGTTTCTTTGACAAGCTTGACGATAAGGGGCGGAAAATAGGCAGCTCCAAATATGGAGTTTACGCTTTCTATGATTACGACAAAGAACCAATCTATGTCGGGCAGACCTATGAAATGCTTCGTCAACGAATTAGTCGACATCTAACAAATCAGAGAACGGATGCCGTCGCAATGAACGTTCTTGATCCCTTCGAAGTCGCAGAAATTGAGATTTGGCCTTTAGACGATGCAGTTACAACTATCGCTGAAGGGGAAAGACAGGAATTTCTGAACAGGGTAGAATATACAGTCTTCCAGAAAGTCCTACGAGAGTCAACGCTCGGTGCAGTTCTAAACGAAAAAGAGATCACTCCGCGTAGTGAAGTTGGACTTCCCCCATCCTATCGGCAGCGTATTATTCCTGACTCAATCTATAGGCAACGGAAACATCCTGACGTGAGGATTGCAAGGCGCGCAAGCACGATTGCCAATCTTGCCCGAGTTATCAGCGAGCGGGATGTTTCCAGTGGGCTTCGTAGAACGCTTCTTACACAGGCAAGAAGACTTGAACGACTAGCCGCCCAGCGATTAGGAGAACTGGGAATCACATCAGACAACAAGAAACCATAGAACTCTAAACTCTGACAGTATCTTGCAGCATCACTGCTCAGATACTAAATCCACTCCTCATACTGCCGACAGCCCCCGCTTGACGCCGGGGACTGGACCGAAATACAATTCAAACAGATTGTCTGTTGTCTTTTCCTCACCAGAACCAACATATTTTCCTCCCACATCCGGAAGGATGGCCGCGAATGCGCACCTTCGGACCCCATCAAAAACAAAGTCATCTACCCCAGCCTGCTCGCTTCAAAATGCAGGCTCGAAACTCCTTTGCACACAACCCGGCGAGACACGTCATTCCTCATTTACAGCACACCATTGGAAACCAAGCCGTCCAACGTTTGCTCCAAACCAATTCGGCACCTCCCCAGATCCAACCGAAGTTGACCGTCAGCACACCGGGAGACCGGTCTGAACAGGAAGCAGACCGTGTGGCCAATCAGGTGATGCAGTCACAAGGTCCTCGTGAACGATGGCAGGCAGAGCCGGTCCGCGGAGGCAACTCTGGCGAGACAGTGGAATCGTCCTCTGTCCGGGAGGCCGTCTCCTCCCCCGGCCGGCCGCTCGATGCCGCGACGCGCGGGTGGATGGCGTCCCGCTTCGGGGTAGACTTCGGCCATGTGCGGGTCCATACGGACGACCGGGCGGCGGTATCGGCGCGCACATTGGGAGCGCGGGCCTACACCGTCGGCTCGGAGCTGGTGTTTGAAGCGGGCGAATACGCGCCGGGGACGGCCGAGGGGCGGCGCTTGCTGGCGCATGAACTGGCGCACGTGGTCCAGCAGCGGTCGTCCGGCGACCCTCGGGTTCAACGGCAACCGAAGTCCTCCCAGAAAGTCCCGCCCGGTCCGGGCGAGCTGACAGTGCCGGAATACGAGGCGTGGGCCAAGAAACATCCGCGGCGGGAAGTCCGCGCGGGGGGCGACTACGAAGCGCCCGTCATTTTTGCGCGATACAAGCCGCAATGGTTTTGGGACCGGGGCTATATTTATTCGGGGTATGGCGGGAACTTTCCCTACTATTGGTGGGAGGTCTGGATCAGCGACGAGGGGAAGGGCAAGGAGTTTCGGGTCTGGCACACGACCGACTGGTCGGGAACGCAGAAGGGGACCCCTCCCAAACTCCCCCCGACACCGAAGAAAGCGCCTCCCGAACCCCGCACCGTGGTCGTCGAAGGAACGGAGAACTGGCCGATGGATATTCCCCTCGATGCCGACTTGGAAGATCTCTTTGGCTTGGACATCGCCGAGCGCGAGGGGAATACACCTTTCGGCAAGGGACTCATGGTTCGCTACCAAAACGGGGCGGTCGCCATCTATCCCGAAGGAACCACCGAGCGGTACATCCTCCGTTCTCTTCCCCCGCCGAACCTCGGCTACCTCATGTATGGCCCGGACGGAAAGCTGGTCAGCGATGTCGTGATGGCCTATCCGGACGATGCCTTCCCCGATCCGAAAAAAGACGCCATCAAGTAAGAGAGAATGGACACGCTCCCCCACAACCCGGCCCCGATATTTTCTGAGTTCGATTCGATTAATTGGAATGGGGCGTTGCCCCAAACCCCACCGCGGGGCCGCATGCTCGGCAGCTATTTAGATGTGGGGCCGGCGCTGGAAGAAGCTTATTGGTTTCTGATCTTCACACCAGGTGCGCCTTG
>JAHFEM010000105.1 GCA_023248505.1 Nitrospirota bacterium | reverse complement strand
GTTCGGGTGGCCCAGGAGCTGCTGGGGAAGTATCTCGTTCACGCGATGGAGGGGGTGGAGCGGATCGGCCGGATCGTGGAGGTGGAGGCGTATCTGGGGGAGCACGATCTTGCCGCGCACTCCTCCAAGGGGCGCACGGAGCGGACCAAAACCATGTTCGGCCCGCCGGGCCACGCTTACGTCTACATGATCTATGGAATCTACAACTGCATGAATATCGTGACCGAGCGGGAAGGGCATGCCTCCGCGGTGTTGTTGCGGGCGATCGAGCCGGTGAAAAATATCGAGGGGCGAACCCAGGGCCCCGGCCTGCTCTGCAGGGCGATGCGGATCGACCGGCGCCTCAACGGCCACGACCTGCTCAGCGACGATCTCTACATCGCCGCGGCGACGGAAGACAAACCCTTTGCGGTGGCCAAGCGGCCCCGCGTCGGCGTCGATTATGCAAGGCACTGGGCGCGAAGGCTCTTGAGATTTTACATCAAGGGAAGCCCCTTTATCTCGAAGCCCTAAGAAGGAGGGTGGCGTCGGATCGGCGGACTCCTTTACCCGAAGGATGATGAGGGGCTATGCGGCGACCCCGCCGCCTTGAGCGTCTCGAAGCAGCGATCCAACTCAACGACGCCTTCCTCCCTTTTCCAACCCTGGAATTCATGATTCTATAGTATCAGGGTCGGTTTGCGCCTGCGCCCCATCGAGTCCTCGCTCCCTGGCATAGCGGCATCGACCGTTTTCACCCTGTCGAAGAAACCCGCCATGAACACGCACGCGCGTCGCATTCCCCGCTGCTTGCGGCGGGGAGCTTCAATGGCCCACCCTTTACGGCATTTTTATTTTCGATGAAATGTGATACATAGATCCTACTCGACCAGGTTTCGCCCTCGATTCTGTCGGCGTCTAGCGGTTTAATACAAGAAGGAGAAATAGGCAGATGAAAAGAATGCGGATAGGGCTTCTCGCTCTCTTTATTTTATTCCGGTTTTATTCTGTCGCCGCCGCGGCGGAGTGGACCCTTTTCGTGGAGGATCAGGGATTCAAGCATTTCTATGATAAGCAGAGTATCTTTCACTCTTCAAAAGGGCTCGTTCGCGTTGCGATCAAGGTGGACCCCAAGGGAAAAGAGGGCCGGGACTTTTTGCTCAATGTCAGAAAGAAAATGGGTTTGAAGTTGGAGGGGTATGAGAACTATGGATTCAGCCTCGACGTCATGGAGATCGACTGCGCCAATCACGCAAAGCGGATCTTGCAAAGCGACGATTTCAATGCAAAAGGGGAGCTGCTCGATACGGTCTCTTCCCAAAATCCAAAGTGGGCTCAGATCGCTCCCGATTCCGTCCATGGCCTCTATCAAAAATTCTTTTGCAAGAAATAGGATTCCAATGCGCAATTCTCTTTTTGGGGCCGGTCCCCGGTCCTGCGGGTCCGAGGTCAAGAGGGCGATCCTGATCGCGTTGGCGCTCTTGGGGGCGCTCACGGGGTGTACCCGCCAAGCTCAGATCGCAGCGCGCGGCGCGCAGGTGATGTCGTTTGACCTTGAACAGACCATGCATGTTTTTCAGCGGTTGGATGACGGCGGGCGGCAAACGGTGACCGCCAAAGATCGGTCGAATGAAAAGCAGATTGCGTTGATCCAGGCCCACCTCCAGATGGAAGCGGAAAAATTTCGCCGGGGCGACTTTTCCGATCCGGCCGGAATCCATGGCGATGAGATGCCGGGATTGGCTGAACTGAAGAGCGGGTTCGGGGAGATCGACATTGAATACAAGGCCCTGCCGGATGGGGGAGAGATCCGATATGCCACGGCGAACCGGTCTCTGGTGATGGCGCTTCATCATTGGTTTAGGGCGCAGGTTTCGGATCATGGGCGACACGCCATGGATCATTAAAAGCGGGGAGGTCATGGTCGGCTTTGCTCGTTTGCGCGGGCGCGCGCCGGATCGGCTTAGGCCGTTGGGCGGCTTCCGCCGGAATTTCGAATCAAGTTTTTGTGTGACGGAACCGATTGCATAAGGACCGCTCGTTGTCGCAGAGATTAACCGAACTGGCTGCGCTGTTTCTCAAACTCGGGGTGACCGCCTTTGGCGGGCCCGCGGCCCATATCGCCATGATGCACGATGAAGCGGTGAAGCGGCGCAAATGGCTCAGCGAGCAAAAATTCCTTGATTTGGTGGGCGCAACCAATCTCATCCCCGGCCCCAATTCCACGGAGATGGCCATTCATATCGGCTTCCTGCGGGCGGGATGGCCGGGGTTGGTCGTCGCGGGCTTCTGTTTCATCGTGCCGGCCATGCTCATCGTGCTGGCGCTGGCAGGGGTGTATGTCCGCTTCGGCGCGACGCCGCAAGCCGAGGGTCTGCTGTACGGCATCAAGCCGGTCGTCATTTCTATTATCGTCCAAGCCCTATGGCGCTTGGGACGGAAAGCGGTGAAAGGCCCGCTGACGCTCGGGGCCGGTTGCATCGTTCTCGTCCTCTATCTTGCGGGTATCCACGAGATTGCCTTGCTCTTCGCCGGCGGATTGATCGTGATGTTGGGGGCGAACTATCGGCGACTCCGCGGACGGGGGGTGGGAGCCCTCCTGATTCCGGTCGGGGGCGCCGGTGCGTTGTCGCAGGTTTCCATTCCTTTTAGCCTTCCCTTGTTGTTCGTTACGTTTCTCAAGATCGGCTCAGTGCTGTATGGAAGCGGGTACGTTCTACTCGCTTTCCCCCGAGCCGATTTCGTCGTCCGCTTCGGCTGGCTCACCGATCGGCAACTGCTGGACGCCATCGCGATCGGGCAGGTCACGCCGGGTCCCGTGTTCACCACGGCCACGTTCATCGGCTATCTCCTCGGCGGCGCGCCGGGGGCGCTTCTGGCGACGCTTGGAATCTTTCTCCCCTCATTCGTTTTCGTCGCCGTCTCCAGCCCCTTCATCCCTCGGATACGCCACTCGGCATGGGCGAGCGGTTTGTTGGATGGCGTCAATGTCGCCTCGCTCGGCTTGATGGCTGCCGTCACTGGGCAATTGGGTCGGACTTCGTTGACCGACCCCCTGACGGTCATGATTGCGTTGATCTCTCTCGGATCGCTGATTCGGTCCAAGGTCAATTCGACGTGGCTGATCGTGGGCGGCGCGATCGTAGGGTTCCTGGTTCGGGCATTTCGATAAAATCCGCTTGGTTCGTAATGCAGACGCTCTTTCCGCTTCTCCGCGTTCTCCTCGGCGGAGGATCAATTGCTCTCTTCCGGGCGATTCTCGGTCCGCCAGCTCCAACTGGTGTGCTCCAGCCGATTTCCCGCCACGTCCTGAACGTCATGCGTCAGAACCACCGTGTAGTCGGTGCCGTGCCTTAACCTGGAGGGGGTCAGCGTTGCCGTGCGTGCGGCCTCGTCGTAGCGGATCTCTCCGGGGACCGATCTCCCCCGGGAGATAAGTGTAAAATGCCCCGCCAGCGTTTCCGGCTTGATCGGCTCGCTGAATTGAACCGTGACCACACTTTGGATGGAAACATCTTTTCCGGTCGGCCGGCGGTCGATCACCGTCGGCGGGGTCAGATCAGCCGACGGGCCGGTGGTGAACGACCACGATCGCGCGGCGGCCAGGGGGTTTCCGGCCTGATCTGTGACCCCGGTTGTCACCGTCGCTTGGTATTGGGTTTGGAGGTTCAGCGGTGTGAGCGGCTGCAGCGTGGCTGTGCGCGCGGCATCGTCATATCGGATCTCTCCGGAAACCCCCCGCACGAAAAAGGTGCCGGCGTGAAGGGTTTCCGGGCGGATCGATTCGGAGAAGACCACCCGGATCGGCGCATCGACTGCGGCGTCGGCGGTCCCCTCCCCCGGAGAGATGGAGCGGATTTCCGGGGGAGTTTGATCGGCTGTTTCTCCGCCGCTTTGGGCGGAGGTGGTAAAGGCCCAGATAAAATTCGAGGCGAGCGGAATGCCGTCGAGATCTTTGATCCCCGTGGTCAGGACGGCATGGTACGTTGTCTCATTGGCGAGCGGGATAGAGGGGGTGAAGGTCGCTTTCTGGTTTTGATAGAGAACCTCGCCCGAGACGCCGGTGATGATAAAGGTGTCTGTATTCATCGTGGCGGGGTCGATCCGGCCGGAGAAGGTGGCATGAACCGAAGCGGAGAGGGGGACGCCGGTTGCTTCGGGTGCGGGGTCGGTCTCGGCCACGCGCGGCGCGCTGGGATCTACCGTTGCCGTCTGCCCGCAGGCGGCCAAAACAAGGGAGAAGAAAAGCGCAAGACCGAATCGACTTCTTCCGAGCATGAAACGCCGTGCCGGGAATAGGGGGTGCGCGAGACCGCCCGATGCGGGTTCCGCAATCGGTCTGATTTTAGAGCGGCCGGACCGGCCGCTGAAGCAGGTTGAGTCATTTGATCTTGCCATTCCAGAAAGGCGCTCCTCGCACAGAATGTTTGTAAAGAAAATAAAAAAAAGGAAAGAGAAGAAACAGCAAATCCCCCCCGTCCGAGCGGCCGGGCCCATGTGTGTCCAACCGCGATTGTATCTGCCCGCATCCGAAGCCCCCCTTCAGGGGGCCTTCCGCTCCCTCCGTCGTGACCGGTGGGGGCAAAGGGGTCGTCGAGGGTTGAGGCGGCGGCGTCTGGGCCGGCGCGGTCGAGAATTCGTCGGCTCCGATATCGATCCCCTTTTCCGCAGGACGGGCTTGTCCGTCGATGTCGATGGCGGGGGCTTCCGCAGGGCTTGCTCCGTCGACCGCGGCGGAGTCGGCTCGAATGTGATAATCATTGGCGAGAGGATCGTTGAATCTCGGATCGTCAAACCGATCCCCCTCCCCCGCGCCGGGAATCGGCGTGAGATCGTAGTTCTTTAAATTCTCGGAGAAGAGGTTGTGGCTCACCTCCGTGAAGGTGTTTCCGCTCTCCCGGTTCTGAATCGCCTCCCCCCAGTTCACCAGAATATTATTTTTGATCCGGACGTTGAGGGAGGTCCCGACCCCGGGGTTTCCAATCGCGATCCCATGAACGCTGGCGACCGGTCGGCCGACGAGGGTGTTGTTGATGATATCGACCTGGTCGGTGTTGTAGAGAAGAATGCCGGCCTGGTGCTGATAAAGAGATCCCAACAGGATATTATTCATGATCCGGACCTGATAGCCGGTGGAGACGAAGATGTGCTCGTTGCGGTTATCAAAAATCACATTCCGGGCGATCTGCATCTCCGGATTTTCCGAGGCCCCCGTATGGATGCCGATGCCGTGGATGGTGTTGGAGATCAGGTTCTCGTCCACTAAGATCCGGAGCGCTTTTCCAGTATCTCCCGAGACGGCGATCCCTTCCTTAAAACCATAGGCGACCCCTTCCGCCGAAATCCGATTTTGTCGGACCACCGTGTCGGAAGAGTTGTCGATCCAGATGCCGTAGAGCGGGGGAGCAGGGCTGGGGGAGGGGACATCGACATTGATGCGGCTGATCACGGTATTCCCTTGAATGAGGAGATGGTCTCCGCCTCCCTCTCCGCTGTCGAGGACCGCTTGACCCGCGACCCCGACCGGGAAGGAGGCGATCGTGATCTTATTCTTCTCGATGGCGATCTGCCGGCCCCGCTTGAAGCGGACAAACGCGCCGCGGTGGTCGGTCGCGGTATTGCCGCTGACGCGAATTGCCGCCGCGCTTCCGTCTGCGTCGGTGAGATCGAGGAAACCGGATTGCTCCAATCGATTCCCCTCGAAGATCAATCGATCTCCCGACCGGTTTGCCGAAAGAACGCCGATCCCGGCGTGCTCCTCATCTCCGACAAAACGGAGGTGGGTTTGTCGAAGGGTGAGATTGACCTGCGAGCTCTCTGGCGCTTTTCGGATAAAGGTGTAGGGGGTTCCGTCCTGGATGCGAGACTCAATCGTCAGTGGATGCGCCTCTGTCCCCTGAAGATCGATCTGTCCCCAAAAATAGATGCCGAAGGCACTCTCCCCCTCTTGTTTTCCCCAACTCCCGAAAATGATCTTGTAACCCCGTGGCTGTGTCATCCCATTAAATATCAATTTGGCCGTCGACCCTTTTTGCCTCCCCACGCGAAGCATCCGAAGACCGCCGCTCGGGGTTCCAATGTCCTGATCGATCTCGACGACATGACCTTCGGAGATGAGCACGTCGTCTCCGTCACCGGGAACCTGCGGCGGGTCCCAAAGGGTCGGGTCGGACCAGTTTCCGGACCGGACCGAAGCGATTACGGCGGCGGAGGCAAGGGAGGGGATCAAAAGAAAAAGAATAATGAGCCATCTATCCCCCATCACATTCCCTTAGCGCTCCGGATTGATCCATGACGTGTGCAAGGGGAGTGCCTCTTGCGTCATTGCTGCGAAAAAGATCGGTGAACGTGAAGAAATCTACCTGGTTACGAATCGATACCTGTCGATTCGATGGCGCCGCTCTCCCGTGCAGGGGGAAATGAAAATGTAAAAAGAAGGCAATCGGATGCGCTGAAAAAGGACAGCAGGTATCATAGAGTATATTTTTTATCTCTGATCTAAGGAGCAGCGATGAAGCCATCCGAGTTTCCTCCTCCCGTGCAGACGGGAGAGTTTATCTCGCCGGTCACCTCGACCCCGGAGAACCGGATCGAGGTCGGCATCCTCTTTATCGGGGCGGGACCGGCGAACCTCGCCGGCGCGATCCGACTGGCCCAGCTGCTTGAGACGGCCCCCGACGTGAAAGCCGCGCTCGGCGAATTCCCGATTGCGATCGTCGAAAAGGGGAAATATCCGGGGGCGCATCTGCTGGCCGGGGCGATTCTGAACCCCGTTACGCTGAAACGGCTCTTCCCGGA
>JAHFEM010000001.1:12645-20645 GCA_023248505.1 Nitrospirota bacterium | reverse complement strand
GGGGAAAAGATTCGGTCGATTTCTATCTGATCAAAGATTTTGACGAGCGCTACGGCGGCGAGATCGACCGCCGGATCGGCCGGATCGAGGCGGCGGCCCAGAACCGGGACGGCGCCGCCATTCGCCATGCGGTGCGGAAGCTCACGGCCCAGCCGTCCAAGATCAAAGTGTTGGCCCTCATCAGCGACGGCAAGCCGCTCGACGATCAATACAGCGGCTCCTACTCGACCGCCGACACAAAGATGGCGCTTCGCGAAGCGAAACGGCAAGGAATTCATCCCTACTGCATCACGGTCGACCGGGAAGGGCCGGAATATCTGCGCGGCATGTATGGCGAGGTCGCCTATCTGGTCATCGATCAGATCGAAACCCTCCCGGTGAAACTGCCGCAGATTTATAAGAGATTAACGACATAATTGACAACGTAATGTAGGGGCGACGCATGCGTCGCCCCTACGGAGGATTCGATGGAACCACAAGATAATCTTTTCACCGGCTGGCTCTGGGAGATGTTTAAAGAGTATGTCCGGAAGATCCGGCGGACCGCCTCGCACGGCGCGCCGGAGGTGAGCGAGATGAAGGGGAAATATCAGGAGATCTTCAATGAAGCTTCCATCAAGATCTTGGTGGAAGAAAAGGTCGGGATGATCGTGGTCTTCAACGACCTCGAAAGCCGAACCACGGCGGAGCTGGCCGACCTGATGGAGAAGGAACAGTTGATGGCCTATCTCGCCAAAACCTACGGCCACGGAAAATATAAGATCAATCTCTATCACGGGATGACCTTCGTCGCGACCCACAACTTCAAGGTGGAGGATGAGACCCTCCCGGAGCTCTGGCGGGAGATCGTCGCGCGGAACAAGGCGGCGGAAGGGACGATGAATCCATGGCAACGATAAAAGGGCCGGTCTTCGCCATCATCGGCCGGCCGAACGTCGGAAAGTCGACGCTCTTCAACAAGCTGGTCGGCCGGCGCAAAGCGATCGTTCAAGATATGCCGGGGGTGACGCGCGACCGGAACGAGGCGCTCTGCCACTACCGCGATCGCCAGTTTACGTTGATCGATACCGGCGGGCTGATTCCGGAATCAAAAGAGGCGATGGCGACACAGGTCCGGCGGCAGTCGGAGATCGCGATCGAACAGGCCGACTTTCTCCTCTGCATCATGAATGCGCGGGAAGGGGTCACCCCGATCGACCGGTCGGTCCACGATCTGCTTCGAAAAAGCGGAAAACCGGTCTATTATGTGATCAACAAGACCGAAGGAAAAGGGCTCGAACGGCTCAATGAATTCTATGAGCTCGGGGTGGCGCCGCTCTACCCGGTCTCCGCCGAGCACAACGAAGGCTTAAGCGATCTGCTCGACGTCCTCTATCCCCATATGACCCCCTCCGAAGAGGAAGAAAAAGTCGAAGCCCCCAGGGTGGTCGTTCTCGGCCGGCCGAATGTCGGAAAATCGACGCTGATCAATACCCTCCTGCGCGAGGACCGGCTCGTCACGAGCGATGTGCCCGGCACCACCCGCGACACCATCGATTCCTGGGTGACCTTTCGCGACAAGCGGTATCTCTTCATCGACACCGCCGGGATCCGAAAAAGGGGAAAAATCGAACATGGGGTGGAACAATTCAGCATCGCCCGGACAAAAGAGGCCCTGGAGCGATCGGACATTGCCCTCCTGCTCATCGATGCCGTCGAGGGGATCACGGAGCAAGATTCGAAGATCGCCGGGCTGATGATCGAGAAGGGAAAAGGATCGATCATCCTGATCAACAAGTGGGACCTGGCAAAGAAAGAGGAGAGGTCCAAGGAGCGGATTCTAAACCAGATCGCACTCCGGCTCCGGTTCATCACCGATCTGCAATATACCTTCATCTCCGCCCAGGAAGGGGAAGGGATCGGCCAGATCTTCCAGTTGATCGATACCGTTTACAGCGGCTACACCCAGCGCGTCTCCACCGGCGATCTGAATCGCTTCTTCGAGAAGATTACCGAAAGCCATCCCCCTCCCATTTACAAGGGTAAGCGGGTCCGGCTCTACTACATCACCCAGGCCGGGGTGCGTCCGCCGACCTTCGTCCTCTTCGCCAACGCTCCGAAAGGGGTTCCGGATCATTACCTCGGCTATATAGAAAACCAGCTTCGCGAGACGTTCGGCTTCACCGGCACGCCGATTCGCATTCGACTGCGTCAGCGGAGATAATCCCCATTTCCAAAAATGTCATCTAACTTACTCAGTGGAATCCCGGGTTGACTACCCAGGGCCAACTCTGTATAGTTAATCTACTCTTATTTACAATACGGTCACTCCTTAACAGTAGAAGCTGAGCTCTCTTCCTCATCGCTGCGCAAGAAGGAGCTGCCGAAGAAGACCTTGGTGGAACACCCTTTCGGCATCGTATTTTTCAGGCACCGACGAGGGAGGGATTCAGAGCAGCGAGGTAGGCCCGATGGTCCGCTCCTTCTTCTTGAGTCGTCATTCCCTTATATCGCATCCTTTCCCCGACTTTCTCCGCAAATGGCCGCTGTTTCCCTCCCAGCGATGGGTCGATCCCTTTCGGTTCAAACCTCCTCCCCGAAGAGCTCATTCCAATCGCTCTCAATGCGAAACGCTCGCTTCGATAAACCGATCCCGAATGGATGATCCTGGTCGCGAGCACGCTCCGGAAAGAGGCTCCCCATGGATGGAGAAACAGCATGACGAAACCTCCCCTTCCCCAAAATGAAGCAGAGCGCCTGGAGACCCTTTACCATTATCAGATCCTCGATACCCCGCCGGAGAAGGCATTCGACGATCTTACCCGCCTCGCCGCCCATCTGTGCGAAATGCCGATTGCCTTGATCACGTTTATTAATCAGGACCGTCAGTGGTTCAAATCGAAGATCGGCGTGGCCGTCACCGAAACCGACCGAGAGACCGCGTTCTGCGCTCACTCCCTTCTGCAGCCCGATCCCTTCATCATCTACGACGCTTCCGCCGACGCAAGATTCTCGGACAACCCCTGGGTCGCTTCCGACCCCCATGTCCGATTCTACGCCGGGGCTCCTCTGCGGACCTCCCGAGGACACGCGCTGGGGGCCGTCTGTGTCATGGATTACGTTCCTCGAACGCTGCGCCCCCAGCAAATAGAAGGGCTGCAAACGATCGCGAACGAGACGATGACGCTTCTTGATCTTCGCCGAAACATCTCGGAATTGTCGCGCAGGGGGACCCTCCTCGGGCAAGCCGAGGAGCAAGCTCGCTTTTTTAACCTCTCGCTCGATCTTCTCTTCGTCGCCGGCCTCGATGGATTTATCAGACAGATCAATCCCGCCTTTGAGAGAGTATGCGGATCGACGAAGGAGGCGCTCCAATCGAAGCCGCTGACTGATTTCATTCATCCGGACGATCGCGATCGAACCGCGGCGGAGTTGGAAAAATTAAAAGCGGGATGCAAAACCAGATCCTTCGAAGTCCGCATCCTGCAATCGGATGGGTCCTACCGCTGGATTCTCTGGAGCGCCACGCCGCTGACGGAAAAGGGGTTGATCTATGCCGTCGGCCACGATATTACCGATCGGTATCAGGCTCAAAAAGAAATCAAGAACCTCAATGAGAGCCTGGAACGTCGCGTGGACGAACGGACCACCCAATTAAACGCGGCCAACCGAGGGCTTGAAAAGGAGATCGCACAGCGCAGAGAGGCAGAGCAGACCCTGCGCGAATCGGAGGAAAAATACCGGCTCTTATTTATAAGCAACCCTCAACCGATGTGGGTCTTCGATTCGGAAACCCTCGCTTTTCTCGCCGTCAACGATGCGGCCGTAAAGCATTACGGCTACAGCCGGGAAGATTTTTTTTCTATGACGATCAAAGATATCCGCCCCCCGGAAGATATCCCTCCCTTGCTGGAAGATTTTAAGAAGATGTCGCCGGGCGTTTCTCGGGCCGGCGTCTGGCGGCACCGGAAGAAAGACGGAACGATCCTCTACGTGGAGATCACCCGCGACCTCATCCCGTTTTCGGGGAAGCCGGCGGGGATCGTCTTGGCCCATGACGTGACCGAGCGGAAGCGGGCGGAGGAGGAGCATGCCCGACTGCTGATCCGCGAGCAGGAGGCGCGGACGGCGGCGGAACGGGCCCAGCGGCGGTTTACCTTTCTCGCAGAAGCGAGCGAGATCTTCTCCGCCTCGCTCGACTATGAAACCACCCTGTCCAGCGTGGCGCGTCTGACGATCCCTTTTTTGGCCGATGCTTGCACCGTCGATATTGTCGAGGAAGACCAATCGATCCGTCGGGTCGCGGCGGCCGCCACCGATCCCTCCACGGAAGCGCTGGGATGGGAGCTGATGCGCCGCTATCCTCCCGTTCGCGAGGGAGTCCACCCGCTGCAGCGGGTGCTGACATCGGGAAAACCGGTGATTCTCTTCGAGATTCCCGACACATTGTTGGAAGCCATTGCGCGCGATCCAGAACACCTGAAGATCGCCCGGAGCCTGGGCGTTCAATCGGCGATGATCGTGCCGCTCTCCGCCCGGGGAAAGACCCTCGGCGCCATCTCGTTTATTTCAATTGAATCGGGCCGTCACTACGGAGAAGAAGACCTCTCCCTGGCCGAAGACCTTGCCCGTCGGGCCGCCATTGCCGTCGATAATGCCCGCCTCTATCAAGCGGCTCAGCAAGAGATCCATGAGCGAAAACAGGCTGAAGAAGCCCTTCGCAGAAGTGAGGCCAAAAATCGCACCCTCTTGGACGCGATTCCGGATATGATGTTTCAGATTCGCAGGGACGGCGCCTACCTCGACTTCAAACCGGCAAAGGAGATGGCGCCGGTCTTTTCCCCGGAGATCCTTCTGAGCAAGCGGGTCCAGGAGGTGCTCCCCGCGGAGGTGGCCCGGCAGGCGATGGAACATATCCGCGGGGCGCTGGAGACCGGTTCCCCACAGCTCTTCGAATACTCCCTGTCGGCCGAGGGGCTCTCCCGCGATTATGAGGCCCGGATTATCGTCAGCGGGGAGGATCAGGTCCTCGCAATCGTTCGCGAGATCACCGAGCGCAAACGGGCGGAAGAAGCGCTCCGAAAAAGCGAGGAGCGCTTTCAACTCGCCACCCGCGCCACCAACGACGCCATTTGGGATTGGGATCTGATGACGGACGCCCTCTGGTGGAACGAAGGATTCAAAACCATGTTCGGCTACAAAGACGAGGAGATCGAGCCGAGGGTCGCGTGGTGGAGGGACCGAATTCATCCGGAAGACAAAGAGCGGGTCCTCTCGGGCATTCAGGCCACAATCGATCGCAGAGAGCAGTTCTGGTCGGACGAGTATCGCTTCCGCCGGGGCGACGGAAGTTATGCGGCCCTTTTGGATCGCGGCTATGTCCTTCATGATCCGAGCGGAAAACCGGTCCGGATGATCGGCGCCGTCATGGACATCACCGAACGCAAGCGGGCCGAGGAGGCCCTCGCAGCCGAAAAAGAGCGCCTGACCGTGACGCTCCGCTCGATCGGAGACGGCGTCATCACGACCGACGTGGAAGAGAGAATCATCCTGATGAACAAAGTAGCGGAAAACCTGACCGGCTGGACCCAAGAAGAGGCGATCGGACGCCACCTCGATGAAGTCTTTCATGTCATCGATGAAAAAACCGGCCGGCCCTTGGAGAATCCGGCCGTCAAGGTCCTCCAAACCGGAGCGACCGTCGCATTGACCAATCATACGCTCCTGGTCTCGCGGGATGGGACGGAGCGGATCATCGCCGACAGCGGCGCCCCCATTCGAGACAAAACGGGACACATTCTCGGCGTGGTCCTGGTCTTTCGAGACATCACACAGAAGCAAAAAATGGAAGAGGACCTCCTTCGAACCAGCAAGCTGGAAGCGGTCGGACTGCTCGCCGGCGGCATCGCTCACGATTTCAACAATATCCTCACGGCCATTCTGGGCAATCTCTCCCTGGTGAAGATGTCGATCAACCCGAACGACCCCCTCCATCGGCGGGTGAACGATGCAGAGACCGCGTCGCTTCGGGCGCGGGACCTGGCCCAACAGCTCTTGACCTTCGCCAAAGGAGGCGCGCCGATCAAGAAAACGGTCTCGATAAAAAGGGTGTTGGAGGAATCGATTCCGTTTGCGCTGCGCGGATCGAACGTCCGGGCCGAATTCTTCCTTTCGGACAATCTCTGGCCTGTTGAAATTGATGAGGGGCAGATCAGTCAGGTTCTTCACAACCTGGTCCTCAACGCGCAGCAAGCGACCCCGAAAGGGGGGATCATCGAGGTGCGGGCGGATAATTACCTGGCCACCGAAAGGGAAAAACGGCTTCCCCTGCCGGCGGGCAGATACATTAAAATCACCGTCCGAGATTTTGGGATCGGCATTCCGAAGGACCACTTTCAGAAAATCTTCGATCCGTACTTTACGACAAAGCAAAAGGGAAGCGGCTTGGGGCTGCCGACCTCCTACTCCATTATCAAAAAACATAACGGCTACATGACGGTCGACTCCGAGTTGGGGAAGGGATCGACTTTCTCCCTCTATCTGCCCGCCTCTTACCACGATATTGAGCCGGAGCGGCGACCTGAAGCGCCCCTCCGAGGCCAAGGAAAGGTGTTGATCATGGATGACGAGGAGGCGGTGCGGGAGGTGGCGGGAGAGATCTTAAACTTCCTCGGCTACCAGGTCGAATATGCCGAAGATGGAAACGAAGCGCTGGAGCGCTATCAGAAAGCGATGGCCTCCGGACAGCCGTTTGATTTGGTGATCATGGACCTGACCATCCCCGGGAAGATGGGGGGAAAGGAGGCGATGGAGCGGCTGCTTGAAATGGACCCGCAGGTGAAGGCGATCGTCTCGAGCGGTTACTCCAACGATCCGATCATGGGCGATTACACGAAATACGGTTTCAAAGGAATCATCGCCAAACCCTACCAACTGGAGCAATTGAGCAAAACCGTTCATGACGTCATCGCCGGACCGGGATAGAGATTTTATCGTCCGGCGGGATGGACAAGGAGAACCACGCGGAAAGGAAATGAGAAACGAATCATTTCGAGAATTTGTCCTCGACCGGCTGGGTCCTCTTGAAGGAATCCAGTGCCGGCCGATGTTCGGCGGCGACGGCCTCTATCAGCGAGCGCGCTTCTTCGGCATCCTCTTCAAGGGCCGGCTCTACTTCAAGACCGACGCCGCCACCCGCATCGCCTACATCGAAATGGGAATGAAACCGTTTCGCCCCAGCGCCAAGCAGACCCTCAAAAGCTACTACGAGGTGCCGGTCGATGTGATGGAAGATCCGGATCGACTGGTGGCGTGGGCGAGCAAAGCCCTTGAATGTCAGACGCAACGAGAGCCGATGAAGCGCCGCCAAAGATGAACGGGAGAGACCGCACGGCGGAAATCTCAATCGCCTCATATTCCTCTTGATCTTCCCCCCGCCGTTTCAGTACCATAAGACCCATGTCAGTCAAAGTCTGGTGGCCCCTTTTTCCGCTTCTCTTTTTCATCGTCCTGGTCTGTCTGATCACCGCCCTGGTCCGGGCGAAGCGCCGCGGCGCGACGACGCGAAACGAGTGGTTCGTTCTCTCCCTTGCCTTTTTCTTCTACTTGATGACCTGGATCGTCGGGGAAATGGGGATGCGATGGCTTCACATGCCGGTGTCGAACATCGCCGAGTTCTTCATTCTCTTTAATGTCGTCTACTTTGCCCGAAAAGGGTGGAAGGACATCGCCTGGCTCAATGGCGGCGCCCTGCTATCGATCGCGGCTGATTTTGCCCTTCACTATATTTTGAAGTGATCAGACCATCGGCGCGCCCAACCTCACAAGAAGTTTTTAATCCAATCCCCAAGCCAGCCGACGAAACGCTCCCGATAGGGCCGCTTCGCCCATTCCTCATACGAAATCGGAAGGGAGCGCGCCAGATCCTCCCGGAAAACCTCCTCCAGGCGTTGAGCCACCTCCCGGCTTTGAAAGTTGAGATTGAACTCATCGTTGAGGCTAAAGGAGCGGTTGTCGAAATT
>JAHFEM010000001.1:9348-12635 GCA_023248505.1 Nitrospirota bacterium | reverse complement strand
GCTGCCGATCGATCCCCAGATGCCGTCGGCGACCATCGTCTTGGCGTGCATGAAGGTCGGTTGATACTCGTAAATTTTCACCCCCGCTTTCAACAACCGGCCATAGCCGTTTCGGCTCAATTGGTAGAGGAGGTAATTGTCGTTGTATCGGCCGGGGACCAGCACCCGGACATCGACCCCCCGTTGAACGGCTTGGATCAATATGTCCTGGAGGAGATCATCGGGGAGAAAGTAGGCGGTGGTGATGTAGAGGGTCCGCTCTGCAGAGGCGACGGTGAGAAGGTAGAGCATGTAGACTTCGGAGCTCGACTCCATCGGCGAGCTTCGAATCCCTTGTGCCTTGATCGGACCGACCTCTTGGAGCGGATGGAAGTAAAGATCCCCCACAAGCATCGTCCTCGTCGCCTCCATCCAATTCTCCGCGAACGCCGCCTGTAGGTAGTGAACCACCGGTCCCTCCACGACGACACAGGTATCCCGCCAATGTTCCTTATCTTCCGCATGGCCGAGCCATTCATTCCCGATCCCGATCCCTCCGGTGAAGCCGATTCGCCCGTCGACAACCAGGACCTTCCGATGCGTGCGGTAATTGTATTGGGGAAATTTGTACCATTTCAGCGGGCGGAACCAGGCGAAATGGACCCCCGCTTCTTTCATCTTGACGACATTTCTCTCCTCCATCGTTTTTGCCCCTTGGGAGTCGAGCAAGAGGTAAACCGGCAGCCCATCGCGAGCGCGCTGGGCGAGCGCCTCGGCGAATTCATCGGCAACGCTCCCCTTCCAGTAGACATAGGTGACGAAGGTGATGCTCTTCTCCGCCTCCCGGATCGCCTTCAACATGGCAGGGAAAACCTCGTCGCCATTGAGCAAGACGCGAACGCGATGCCCCGGCAGAATCGGCGCAGCGGTGTAGGCCTCCAGGGTATCAAAAAAGGCGGGGTGGGAGAGGGGAAACGGTTCTTGATTCAGCCGCTGCGGAACGGCGCCGCAGGCGACGAGGATCAACATCACAACAACAAATAGAAGCTGCCGGACGCCGTTGTAAACGCGCTGAGATGGATGCAATCGGTCGATCATTCTTAATTACTATTTTAGCCATTTCCGGTTTTATGATGCAACACGGCATCACATGGTTTCCCCGGGCGATATCGGACTTCATCCACGGCGAGGAGAGCGATTCCGATCACCATCGGGATCAGAAAGTAGACCACCCGGTAGAGCAGGAGAGAGGAGAGGAGGACCGCTCCCGCGAGCCGGCCCTCAAGCAGCATCAACAGGGTCGACTCGAACACGCCGATTCCCCCCGGAGCATGCGTGAGAATGGACACGACCTCTGCCATGAAATAGGCCGACAGGAATGCGCCGAGCGAGACCGCCCCGGGAGGCAGGATCAAGTACAAGATCCAGAGCGTCACGAAGACATCGAACTCTCCCAGCAGCCCTTGGGAGAGAGCGATGGAGAGAGAGGGAAGATGCCACGTCCGGCCCCAGAAGGTGAATATTTTCCGGGACCGGCTGCAGACAAGAAAATAAAGGAGGAGAACGCCCCAGAGCATAAAGCCGATCAGGGGACGGATTGCATTCGGCACAACCGCAGGGAGGTCTTCCTTCAAGGGGAAGAAGAAAAAGGAAAAGCCGCCCCAAAAGAAAAACCCGCAGAGGAAGGTGGTCGTATTGAACACCACCAGCTTAGACACATCTTTCAGCGTCATTCCCCAACGAGAGTAAAAGCGATAGCGCATCGATCCGCCGGTAAGCCAGCTGATTCCCAAATTTTTACTAATTGAATATCCTATAAACGCGGTGAGGAAAACGCGAGGATACGAAACTCTCTTCTTCAAAAATCGGAGCGCCAACCCATCATAACCGGTCAGGATCAGGTAACTGATTATCGTCCAAAGAGCGATAATCACCAGACGCATCCTCTCGATGGAGCGCAGGTAGCGGGCCACCTCTTCGATATCGATCGTCCGAAACCGCTTGAAAAGGAAGAGACCCGCCGCCAAAAGGGCCGCCAACCCAATGATTGTATTGATCCCATTCCGTGTTGCTGGCTTCAATCAAAACCCCATTCCGGCAGGAAGAAACGAGCACCCCGACGCGCCGGGCTTCATTTATTCTGACACGAATCGGGCGGGAAAGACGAGAGGGGGGGACAGGCGGGATCGCGTTCGCTTGCCGATCACCCCAAAAATAGTCCATCCTTATTCAAGGGGCAGCAGGGGTTGCATCTCAAATCGAAATGCTTAGAATGAGGAGGAGGTCTGTAGGGCGTCGCCCTGCTGCATCAGGACCCGCTCTTTTGTCACCCATGACGAACCCCATCGAACGAAAATTTATTGTCGACACCAATGTCGGCCATCTGGTCCGAAAGCTCCGGATGCTCGGATACGATACCCTGTTCATCAATCCGATTGACGATACAGCGCTCCTTCAAGCGGCCGATCAGGAGGGACGCGTTGTCATCAGCGGCGATCGACGGCTTTTCGAACGAAGACCGATCCGATCGGGGAAGGTGAAGGGGTTCCTGGTCGATACCCATCAAGACCACATCGCTCAACTTCGACGGATCGTTCGCACCTTCAAGTTAAAGGGGGGCGCTTCCTTCATTCGCTGTCTTGAATGCAATACCCTCCTCCTGCCGAAACCGAGGGAGGCGGCGACGGCGAAGGTTCCTCCGTACGTTTATGAAACAGCCGCGGAGTATGCTTATTGTCCTCGTTGCGATCAATTTTTTTGGGAAGGGGATCATGTCAAACGGATGCGGGCGCTCATTGAAATGCTGGAAGGCGATTCGGCGCCGCCACCGTAAGGGAGGGCGATCGGTCGTTGAAGGGCAGGGGCATTTATCTCTTTCGGAGTCGATCGCCTTGTTCGCGGTCCCGCGCATCAGGGGAGAGGCCATACCGCTTTTCGATTTCAATAATTCGCGCGAGACAGTGCAGGGCCAGATCTCCGTCACCCCGGCGCTCATAGACCTCCGCCAAACCCCGGAGCGCTTCGGCTTCACCCGCCGGATCTCCCAACCGGCTAAAATGAGTCGTGGAATAGTTGAAGCAGGTTTCTGCGTCCCGATCGCGCCCGCACAGGAGGAAGGCCCGGCCCAACTGCCCCCAGGTGGCCGCCAATCCTTCCTCGTGCCCCGTCTTCTTGTGAAAATCGATGGCTTTTCTGAAAAAACCGATGGCCTCCTCCGAATGGCCCATCGCCTGCTCCAGCAGGCCGAAGTTGCTGTAGAGCAATCCCGAGGAGAGATCATCCACCCCTCCTTCGAGGAGGTCGGTCGC
>JAHFEM010000001.1:0-9338 GCA_023248505.1 Nitrospirota bacterium | reverse complement strand
TGCCGATCGAGCGACAAGACCTCCAGGTAGCAGGAGCGGGCTCTCTCCCGATCTCCAAGGGCCGCGGAAGCATTTCCTAGATTCAGGAGAACCGCCCGAAGCGGGCCGGGCTCCCCCACGGCGCGGGCCTCTTCCAGCGCCTGCTCGAAACAGCGCCGGGCCCCATCGAATTGCCCCCGATGCAGGAAGATCATCCCTTGCAGGAAGATCCCAGAGTGATCCATATCCGACGCCATTTCTCCGCCGACTCCGTTTCTCTTCGACACAGAGGCTATACCATTTCCAGCCGGGCTGTCAACGCCGGGCACCGCCTTTCTATCCCGTCTTGGTATTTACAAGCTCCGGATCTAAAAACCGGACTTGACACACCGATTTTATTGAGGTACGATACGGCAACACAAAGATGTGTTCCGACGAGGACGTCCCATTCCAACTTTATGTTGGAATGGGACGTTTTGTTTTTTAGACCCATTGCAGTCGATCCTCTCGTCATCACCCGTGATGAACTCATGAAGAAGACGCCTGCAGGGAGGAGGAGTTCCATGGCCACGGAGTCTCGGCTTTCCAGCGCACTGATCGGCCGCAGCCCCGTCATGAAAGATATTTATAAAGAGGTCATCCGGGTCAGCCACAGCAAGGCGACTGTCCTCCTTCGCGGGGAGAGCGGAACCGGCAAGGAACTGATCGCGAAGCTGATTCATGAGAACAGCCCTCGCGCCCACAAACCCTTTATCAAGGTGAATTGCGCCGCCCTTTCGGAAACCCTGCTCGAGAGCGAGCTATTCGGACACGAGCGGGGAGCCTTCACCGGCGCAATTCAAATGAGAAAGGGGCGATTCGAGTTGGCCGACGGCGGGACGATTTTCCTGGATGAAATCGGCGATCTTCCTCTTCCGGTCCAGGTCAAATTGCTGCGGGTGTTGCAAGAGATGGAATTTGAACGGGTCGGAGGGGTCGAAACACTCTCGGTGGATGTTCGGACCATCGCCGCCACCCATCGTCAGCTTGAGAATGCAATTCTGGAGGGAACCTTCCGGCAAGATCTCTACTACCGGCTGAATGTGGTTCCGATCCATCTCCCGCCGCTCCGGGGGCGGCGGGAAGATATCCCCTTGCTGATCGAACACTTTCTCGAAAAGTTCAACAACCAAAATGATAAAAAGGTCCACCTCTCCAATGAGGTTATCGCGCTCTTGACCCATTATGACTGGCCGGGAAATGTCCGGGAGCTGGAGAACTGCATCGAGCGGCTGGTGGTGTTGGCGGAAGATGAGAAGGTGACATTCAAAACCATCCCGCCGGCCATTCAAAACTACTTCAACGACATCAAAACGGTGACCCCTCCCGTCTCCACCGACAAACGGGGCTCCTTTACTGAAAAGATGCAGGGGATGGAGCAAGAGGCGCTTAAAAAAGCGCTCGACCGGGCGGGATGGGTCCAGGCCAAGGCGGCCCGATTACTGGGAATGACCCCCCGGCAGGTCGCTTATAAAATTAAAAAATACAAACTCTTCCCGGAGGATCCGATATAAAAATCGACAATTTTGTCTTAAACATGACATAACCGTCATGATTCACACCAGATTTACTTTTGGCAGATTCTCATCGATTTCTATAAAATACAGATTTTTCTGGACTATTCCATAAATTTAAATTTGGCATACTGATTGCTTTTATACTCCGCCATACCGACTACATCGATGTAATCGTTTAAAGGCTGGCAAAGGTGCCGCCGGATGTTCTTCATCCTGCGGCGCCTTTTTTATTGGGTCTGTTCAGGCCCAGGTTTTAAGCTACGGATCGACTACGCTGACGTAATCAATTAGGCAGGCAAGGGCGCCGCCGGATGTTTATTAATCCTGCGGCGCTTTTTTTATTCAACTCTCAACTTATTAAAGGAGGAAGAAGCAGAGATGAAAAAAACACTGGGGTGGGGTTTTGCCATTCTGTTCTTGGTCATGACCACGGGAAAATTGTTTGCGGAGGAACCGGCGAAATCGCCGCTTCAAATCAGCGGATTTGTCGATACGTATTATAGCTTCAATTTTAATCGACCCGACTCCAATCTCAACGGGGTGAGCAACTTCGATTTCTACCATAATGCCTTCAGCATCAGCATGGCTGAAATCGTCTTCTCGAAGGCGGCCGACCCGGTCGGATTTAGGATCGACCTTGATTTCGGAACGACCACCGACTTCGTCCATTGCGGCGTCGTCTCCTGCCCGGGCGGCGCGACCGAGGAGCCGTATAAGAACATCCAGCAAGCTTATGTGACCTGGGCCACGCCGATCGGTCTGACCCTGGATATGGGAAAATTCGTTACCCACATGGGATTTGAGGTGATCGAGTCGAAGGACAACTGGAATTGTACGCGGGGACTCCTCTTCTGCTGCGCCATTCCCTACTATCATGCCGGCCTCCGGGCGAATTACGCCATCTCCGACATGCTCTTCATCAATGGTTACGTTCTCAACGGCTGGAACAATGTGGTCGAAAACAACAACGGCAAAACGCTCGGAGCCCAGATCGGGATCGTTCCGATCAAGCCGGTCACGCTGCTTCTGAACTGGGTCGGTCCAGAACGATCGACCGCAGTCGGTTTTGATGATCGACAGGTCTATGATGCGATCGCCATTTTCAACGCGAGCGACACCCTCTCCTTCGCAGCCAATTATGATTATGGCACACAAGACCCGATCGGGGGAGGCGACAGCATGAAATGGTCCGGGATTGCAGCCTACGCCCGATTGGGATTCGATCCCTATGCGCTTGCCGTCCGAGTCGAGAGTGTAACGGACGACGACGGCGTGATGTTCGGAACCGTCGATAATAGTGTCCAAGAGGTCACATTGACCGGAGAGGTCAAAGTGTCCAATAGCCTTCTCGTTAGGGCGGAAGTCCGCCACGACAAGGCCGATAAGGATATCTTCGAAGATGAGGGAGGGGCGGTTACCGACACACAGACCCGCGCCGTCCTCGGAGTGGTCTACAGTTTCTAAATTAATCTGCAACAAGAGGGAGGAGAAAATGAAGGAATTAATAAAGATCGGTTCGATTGGAATACTCACTGCGCTGGTGCTGTTACTATCCATGCCCCTTTGGGCGGAAGAGCCGGCGGCACCACCGGCGATTGAAACCCCCGCGGCCGTGGCGGAAAGTACCCCTGCCGCCGCTCCTGAAGCGGCCCCGGCGCCGGTCGCCCAGGCCTCTGAAACCAAGGTGGCCCTCGATACCATCTGGACCTTGGTCACCGCGATGCTGGTCTTCTTTATGAACCTGGGATTCGCGATGGTGGAATCGGGCTTCTGCCGAAGCAAGAACACCGTCAACATCCTTTCTAAAAACTTCATCGTCTTCGCCGTTTCGTCCCTTGCTTTCTGGGCGATCGGTTGGGGGATGATGTTTGGAGATGGGAATGGGTTCATCGGAACGAGCGGCCTTTTCCTCATTGGAGGAGCGGATAACTCTCCGATGATGGGGGATGCTTATAAAGGGGTCTACTCCGCCATTTCCTGGGCGACGGTCCCCTTGCTCGCCAAGTTCTTCTTCCAACTCGTCTTTGCCGGAACGGCGGCAACGATCGTTTCGGGAGCGGTGGCGGAGCGGATCAAATATGTCTCCTTCATCGTCTTCTCCTTCTTCCTGGTGGCGATCATCTATCCGATCGTCGGTCACTGGATCTGGGGCGGGGGATGGTTGGCCAAGCTCGGCATGTGGGACTTCGCCGGCTCCACCGTCGTTCACTCGGTCGGCGGCTGGGCGGCGTTGGCGGGGGTGTTGGTTCTCGGAGCCCGTCTCGGAAAGTATAAAGACGGCAAGGTCAATGCGATCCCCGGCCACAACATGACTTCAGCAACCCTCGGAGCCATCGTCCTCTGGCTCGGCTGGTTCGGATTCAATCCCGGCAGCACGATGGGGGCCTCCGTCAACGATATCTCTCGGATCGTGATCACCACCAACACCGCCGGTGCGGTCGGCCTTCTGGTCGCCACCGCCGTCGCCTGGATGGTGATGGGAAAACCCGATCTGGGGATGTCGATCAACGGCCTTCTGGCCGGTCTGGTCGGGATTACCGCCCCCTGCGCCTTCGTCTCGGTCGGAAGCTCCGCGATCATCGGGGCCATTGCGGGGGTGCTGGTTGTCTTCGCGGTCCTGATGTTCGACAAGCTCCAGATCGATGATCCGGTCGGCGCCTTGGCGGTCCATCTCTGCTGCGGCGTCTTCGGGACCCTGGCCGTCGGACTCTTCGCGGAAGATGCGATCATGCCGAACACCACCGGCAACGGTCTGCTCTTCGGCGGAGGGACAAAGCTCCTGGTCAGCCAACTGACCGGGATCCTCGCCGTCGGCGCCTTCACCTTTATCGCCTCTTATATCGTCTGGTTGGCGGTGAAGGCGACGATGGGTATTCGCGTGAGCGAGGATGAGGAGATGGAAGGACTCGATATCGGCGAGCACGGCAACACGGCTTACCCCGATTTCGCCGTCAGCATGATCTCCAGCAGCGGCGCGATGAACGTCGGATATGCGTCGTCGAAACCGAAACCGTCAGAGAAAGCCACCGAGAAAGTAATGCGATAGGGAGGAAGAAATGAAAAAAATCGAGGCGGTGATTAAACCGTTTAAGCTGGAAGAGGTGAAAAAAGCCCTCTCGGACATCGGGGTCTACGGAATGACGATCACGGAGGTGAAAGGGTTCGGTCGACAGAAAGGCCACAAAGAGCAGTATCGCGGGGCTGAATACACGATCGAGTTTGTCCCGAAGATCAAGGTGGAGATCGCCCTCTCTGATGAAGATGAGGAGAAGGTGGTTGCCACCATCATGGCCGCCGCCAAAACCGGCAGCATCGGCGATGGAAAGATTTTTGTCACGCCGCTCTCCGATGCGGTTCGGATTCGGACCGGGGAATCGGGAGAAGCGGCGTTATAAACCGTCGAAGTTTTCTATTCTCCAGTAGGGGTTCAGCATGGCTGAACCCCTACGTCCGTTTAAAGAACACCTGAGGAAACGAGGATGACTTTACCTTTATCAGTGATAACATTCATGATGTTTCTCCCGCAGACGGCTCTGGCGGCCGGCGCGGAATCGACCGCCGGATCTCCCCTTTGGATGGCGGTCCCTTTCGTCCTCTTGTTGGGGGCGATCGCGCTCGGCCCCACGGTGGGGCCGGGGTGGTGGGGACGGAATTATCCCCTCGTCTGCTTCGGCTTGTCGGCCATCGTGATCGCCCTCTATCTAGGGAAACCGGGAGGTCCTCATGCGCTCCTGGAGGCCGCAACCGATTATGCTTCGTTTATAATGTTGATCGGCTCCCTCTTCATTGTCAGCAGCGGTGTTTGGATTCAAATCAACCGGCCGGCCACGCCGATGCTGAACACGGCGCTCCTCTTCTGCGGGGCGATTCTTTCAAATCTCCTCGGCACGACCGGCGCCTCGATGCTCCTGATCCGCCCCTATCTCTCGATCAACCGGGAACGCCTCCGCGGTTATCATTTGGTCTTTTTTATTTTCATCGTCAGCAACATCGGCGGACTGCTCACCCCCATCGGCGATCCTCCTCTTTTTCTCGGATATCTCAAGGGGGTTCCCTTTTTCTGGGTGTTCCGGGCGGTCTGGCCGATCTGGCTTCTCGCACTCGGATTCCTCTTGACCCTCTTCTTCCTGATCGACTCGCGCGCGGCGCTCCGCAACGGCCGCCCCGCCGGGAGTGCGCAGGGGGCGCAACGCGGTCTGCAGATCAAGATGGTCGGACTCCACCAATTCGCTCTCCTGGGAATCATCATCGGAGCGATTTTCCTCAGGAGTCCCTTTCGGGAGGCAATGATCCTTGCGGCGGCGGTCGTCTCCTACCTCACCGCCTCCCGGAAGGCTTATGAAGGAAATCAATTTGATTTCGCCCCGATCCGGGAGGTGGCGATCCTCTTCTTCGCCATCTTCATCACAATGACGCCGGCCCTCCAGTGGCTCTCGGCCCATGCTCACGAATTAAGCCTCTCTCACCCGGGCGATTTTTTCTGGGGAAGCGGCTTCCTCTCATCCGTCCTCGACAACGCGCCGACCTATTTGAATTTTTACACGGTCATCCTCGGCCGCGATCCGGCCCACTCAATTGATTCGATTCTCGCTTCCAGCGGCCTCTTTATTCAGGCAATCTCGGTGGGATCGGTTTTTTTCGGCGCCAATACTTATATAGGCAACGGGCCCAATTTCATGGTAAAATCGGTCGCCGAGCAAGCCGGGATGAAGCCGCCGAGCTTCATGGGATATATTGTCCGCTACGCAATCCCGATCTTGTTTCCCCTTTATCTCTGCATCTGGATCCTTTTCTTCCGGGGCGCACCATAAGGAACAATCCGGTGCAGATCAACAATATCGATTCACGCGTAACAGGGGAATAATGAACCCTCCATCCAATATCCTAAACGATCTGCGCACGCTCTTCGAAGAAAAGCAAAAGGAGATTCGCGCTTTTCATGATCAGGGGGGGGCCGGCCTTCGCGTCGTCGAAGCCATCTCGGATCTGGCCGATCATCTGTTGCTGAGGGGATTTCAGTCGATCAACCCGACGCTGGTCCAGGAGTGGGGGGGGGTCATGGTCGCGATCTGCGGTTATGGCCGCCGGGAGCTCTCGCCCTCGTCGGACATCGATCTGATGTTCCTCTTCCCCGAGGGCCGCGCCAGGCAGGCCGAAACACTCGCCTCGGAGCTGCTCCCCTTTTTCTGGGACCTCGGGTACAAAGTGGGACACAGCGTCCGGAGCGTGGAAGAGTGCGTCGCCGCAGCGAAACAGGATACCCTTATCGCCACCTCCCTTCTCGAATCGCGGCTTCTCACCGGCGATCGCGGCCTCTTTCAGCAGTTTCATGAAGCCTTCTTCTCCAAAGTCGTCGGAAAAAATCTGAAAGATTTTTTGGTCCAGCTGAACGCGGGGAGAGAGGCGGGACGGCGGGAATTCGGCGCCACCCCGTATCTTCTGGAGCCGAACCTGAAGCAAAGCCCCGGCGGCCTTCGCGATATTCATCACCTCCGCTGGGTCGCCCTCGCGCGTTATCGAACCAATTCCCTTGCCCAGCTTTTTCAATGGGGGCTCCTCTCCAATGCGGAGTATTCCAGCCTGACGACGGCGCTCGACTTCCTCTGGCGCATCCGTAATCAACTGCACTTTCAGGCGGGCAAAGCTTCCGATCATTTGACGATGGAGCTGCAGGAGGAGTCGGCCCCTTTCTTCCACTTCGAGAACCGGCGCGAGCTGATGCGGCAGTACTATATCCTGACCGGATGGGTCATTGAGATTTCGGATCGATTCATCCGGGACGCCTTTCCGGCCAGCCGATGGCAGAAGTGGCGGCGGACGCTGCAGACCCGTCAGGTCGCCCCCGGCTTTCAGATCGCCTCCGGGGAGATTGTTCCGCTGGCGACGAATCTTCATCAGTTTTTCTCGGACGATGGAAACCTCCTTCGAATTTTCTTCCTGGCGAAGGAACACGCCGCCCGCATTCCCGGCTCCGTCCTCGAGGTGCTTCATCAGGTCTCCGATCAGGAGCGGGAACGGCCGCTCTCCCACGAAGCGGCGGCCCTCTTCCGCGAGATCATCTCGAAGCCGGGGCGAATCGCCGAGACCCTTCGCGTCATGCACCGGACCCATCTGCTCTGGCGGATCATCCCGGAGTTCGCGCGCATCCACCGGCTCGTGCAGGAGAGCCGGTCCCATTTTTTTACGGTCGACGAGCATAGCTTCCGCGCCGTGGAGGAGGGAGAGCACTTGGCGGTCGAGCCGGGCCCGATCGGGAAGATCTATGCGGGCATTCGACGAAAGGATCTCCTCCACCTCGCGCTTCTCCTGCACGATGTGGGAAAAGGACGCGGTGAAGACCACAGCGAGGTCGGGGCCGCCGTCGCCGAGGCGGTCGCCGTTCAGCTGGGATATACCGACGAAGAGCGCTCGCTCCTCGTCTTCCTCGTCCGCCGTCATCTGATTCTCTCCGAGGTGGCGCTCTACCGGGATTTTTCGAACGAGCCGGTCCTCCTTCAATTCGCGGGCGAAGTCGCCCGGCCGGAGACCCTTAAAAAACTCTTCATCTTAACCTGCGCCGATATTCGAGCCGTCGGCCCCGGCACCTGGACGACTTGGAAAGGGGAGCTCCTGCTCAAGCTCTATGGGGAGGCCCTTTCGATCCTGGCGGGAGAGGAATCCGATCCCGAGGAGCGGAAGGTGGAGATTATCCTCGCCCGTCTGCGGCAGGAAGCGAAGGGAAAATATCCGGAGGTTTGGCTGGAAGAGACCTTTCAAGCGCTGATCCCGCGCTATCTGTTGGTCACCCCCTTCGAGAAGATCCTTTCCGATCTATCGGCCCTCTTTCACCTGCTGATCGATCCGATTCATGTCGAGGCCCGCTACCTGTCCGAGTTCGGAATGACCGAATATACCCTTTGCACCTATGATCAGATCACGCCGGGTCTCTTCTTAAAGATGACCGGCGTTTTGGCCGCCAAGGGCCTGCAAATTATGGGGGCCCAGGTCTTCACCCAATCGAACGGCATGGTCGTCGACACCTTCCGGGTGATCGATCCCGACTACACCGGGCCGGTTCCGCCCGATCGGATCGACACAATCTCGCGGGAGATCCGGAGTATCCTGACCGGAAAAGAGACCATTGAGAACCTCTTTGCCCGCGGGCAGCGCTTCCGGCTTCAGAAGGAGTTCCGCCCGACCGTCGCCGTCCGCGTCGAGCTTGATAATGACAGCTCGCATCGCTTTACGATCATCGATATCTTTGCCCCCGACCGGCGCGGGCTTCTCTACATCATCGCGAAGACGATCTTCGACCTCGGTCTCTCCGTTCACTCGGCCAAGATCGCCACCCGGCTCGATCAGATCGTCGACGTTTTCTATGTGCAAGATCCCACCGGAGAGAAAATCACCGATCCGGAGATGATCCGGAAGGTGAAGGAGCGCCTCACTCACGAAATCGAACAGGTCTTCTCATTGGCCGAAGGGAAATAAACTCACAACCCACCACAGGAGGAACAATGGCAACAAATCGACACAAGCAAAGGACGTTGAAAGGCCTTCTGGTGTTCATGGTTTTGATCGCGCTCGTCGGATTGAATCTTTCAGTCTCCTCTGCTCAGGATGCTCCTCCGCCTCCCCCGGCGGCCGCTCAAGCTCCAGCCCCCGCCCCAGAGGCGGCGGCTCCTCCGAAGGTGGACACCGGGGATACGGCGTGGATGCTCGCTTCTTCCGCCCTCGTTTTGTTGATGACTCCCGGCTTGGCCCTCTTCTATGGCGGGATGGTTCGAACCAAAAACGTACTCGGCACGATTATGCAGAGCTTTA
>JAHFEM010000104.1 GCA_023248505.1 Nitrospirota bacterium | reverse complement strand
AGGGACCGTCCTTCCCGATTCGCAGGCTTCCCTGCGGGGAGGAGAGACCGAAGCCCTGGAGCGACTCCATGTCGTCGAACTTCTTTCCCGGAAAATTGAGGAAGAAGAGAAGGGGGCCGAAGATCATCCCGAAGATGACCCGGATCGCTTCGACCATGACCGCGCTGCAGATCTCCCCGGCGCACTGCGACGGATCGAGGCTGCCTCCCCCCGGCGGGGTCGCCTTTTGGACCAGCGTTTCAACCGGCAAGGGGAAGACCGGGTCGACGGCAAATCCGCGGTTGGGGCTCCCGTCGCCGACCGCCTCGCGGCTCATTCGCCGGAGGAACGAGACGAAGATGTCCTGGTTCTCGTTCCAGTCGGCGTCGAGGATCACCCGCCCCTGCTGTAGGTAGACCCCCAGATAATTCTTCAGTTCATTAAAGCTGTCGCGTGATATTGATTGGGTCATGCGTTCTCCATCTCTATTGCGGATTTCGGATTGCGGAATGCGGAATAAAAAGAATGACTCTTTTTTCCTTCAATCCGAAATCCGCAATCCGCATTCCGCAATTTCATTCAAGTACGCTCGGGTCCACATGCGGGACGCGGGTGTCGATCGGGACCGGGACCACTCCCGCCGGCAGCAGCTTCGGCGAGCGCTGCGAGAAGCTGGCGAGCAGTTGCGCTTCCCCCGCGGTGTCCTCGTCGCTGTAGTCGACGGCGATCAGATCGGCCGGCGATAGGAATCCAACCGGAAATTTAAACCGTCCCCGGTCGGCATCGACCGCCAGCCGTCCCGGCGTCACCGGCGTGATCGGATCTTCCAGGTCTTTTTCCTCTGCCTGCAGCAAGACCCCGCTCACATCGACGCCGTTTCGATAAACGGTCCATCCCCGGCGCTTCCCATGAAAATCGGAGAGCGCCGCCCCGAACCGCCGCTTCACCGAGATCGGCATCCCATCCTCGCCGTCTCGCAGGACGATCCTCTTCCCCTGGGGGTCGAACCCGAAAATGTCGTGGACCGTCTCCGAGAGGGCCGCAGGCTGAGTTCCCTGATGATTCTGAACCGGGGCGAGAAGATAATCGACCCGGATCTGCTCGGCGGCGATCCCCAGCCCCGTGAGGTCGAGCTTGAATCGCCCTCGTTCCGGATCGACCGCGACATCGTGAGCGCCCAGTGCGAGCACGCCGCCTGCCGGCGTTTTCGGGTTGGCGAAGTCGGAGAGGTCGGCGGCGCGCAGCGTCGCCGCCGGTTGAAAGTCGGGGCTGGAGAGGTCGATCCCGTTCACCCGGAGCGTGAACCCGCGGGTCGTCCCGCAGAATTCTTCGACCGCCGCCTCCAGCTTTTGTCGCGTGAGGGGCGAGCCGTCGATCCCATCCTGGAGTTGAACGGAAACGCCGGTCGTGTCGCCGACGCCGAGGAGCCGCCCGTCGAAGCTGAAGTTGCCGCTCTGCGATCCCGGCGGCAAAATGTTCGGCCGCTGATTGCTCATCTGCCGGCCCAGCGTGAAGAAGAAACCGAGGTTGTCGAAATGATACCGCCCGATCCGGTCGGTCGGCCTTCTCGGTCGGCGGATATCGATGGTATGGGGAGCCGCGTCGTCGCTCCGGTTCAGCCGTGTGATCTGCATCGGATCGCGGAGGTCGAACGTCTGGACCGCCACCGACGCCGGAACCAAGACTTGGAATTCGACCCTCAGATTTCCGGCCAGCGGGATCGGCGAGACGATTTTGAACCGGCCCAGCTCCGGATCGATCGCCACCTGATTCGGCAGAATCGTCAGGGCGATGCCATTGGGCATTTTCGGATTGGCGAAATCGGTCAGGTCGGCGGCGATCGCCGCATACGCCGGCGCGGGATCTGGCAAAAAGAGATCGACCCCCCGATCCCGGATCGCAAAGCGCCCCTCGATCCCGGCATACTCCGTCTCATGCCCAAAGAGCCCCTCCCGGCGGATCGGCCGTCCGGTCTGCCGGTCAAACAAGGGTTGAAGCGCCCCATCGGCCCGGAAGAAGAAATTCCCGCTCGCCGGCGGGTCCTCGCCGACCGGCTGATTCCGATAGGGGACGACCGGATTGAGATCGGAAACAAAAGGGACTTGAGAGACCTTTTGCGAGAAATCGATCAGGGCGGCTCTCCAGGCGGTCACCCGCTCCGCATACTGGCCGATCGGGTCGTGCAGCCCTTTCGATCGATAGAAGGCGAACGCCTCCTCGACCTCGGTCCGCTGCGTCCGCTCCGGAAGGGTCGGATCGATCTCCACCCCGATCAGCGCGCCGATGAGGGGGATGAAAGGCGCACGGGCATTGCCGAGGAAGAGATCCTCGTAAAGCTGGGCGATGCTCACCTCCAGCTCTTCGAGCGGCAGCGACGCGATCTGCAGGAAGCGCTGCAGCTCCCCCTGCGCATCTTTGTCGCGGTAGATTCCGGGGAGAAGCTTGAAGAGAAGCGCCGGGAAATCGAGGCTCGGCTCAACCACCGGTCCGTTCATCGAATCCCCCCGAAGAGATTGAGGGTGAGGAGCCCCTCATACGCCAGCTCGTTCTCGCCGATCGGAACATCGGCGAAGTCGCATTCCTCATGGTGTGTCGCCGGAGGAAGACCGCTGCGGGCCAATCGTTTGAGCAGCACATAAGCAACCCCCTCCACAGGATAGAGGGCCGAGAAGACCTCCCCGACCCGGATCGGCTGGCCGAAATCCAGCCGGGCGAAGCTGAGGAGATCGTGCAGCACGTTTAAAACATTTTTGCGGACCGCCTCTTGGCCGGCGTCGGCTTTAAGATAGACATCAACCGAGATATCGACCGGGACGTAAATCGGATCGAGGACATCGACCCCCGCCATCCGGTTGACCGGCTGGCGCGCTTCGAGATGCGCCTTGAGCGCCTCTTTCAGCGCCCCGCTGGCGAACGGCGGCGGGATCACCGTCGGATTCTCCGGCGCGATGTAGACCTGCACCACCTTGTAGCCGCCCCGAAGCCCCACCCGCGCCTTTGCTTTCCCGACGCCGGGAAAAGCTTTGGCGAGGAGATCATAATCTTGAAGCGTAACCGCCCGCTCCTGCGCGATGATCGATCCGGGGCCGGAGATTTTCGCCTCCTCGGTCGTCTCCCGGTCGGCCCCCCCTTCGGCGTTGAACGGATTGGAGATCTTCGTGATCTGGGGGATGGCGGAGAGGGCCACCGTCAGGGTGTCGGCCCCGACGTTCCCCTGGCTTCCCAGCCCGATCCGGTAAACCGCCTTGACCTGCGCCCCGGCGGGGACGACGCTCCCCCGCTGGCCGGTCCCGAAGGTGATCGTCAGCGTGTCGCTCTCGTCAATCGCGGTGGCATAGTGAAGATCGGCCGACTTGCTTTGAAAGAAATTCTCGACCTCGTCCCAGAGAACGCCGTCGACCCGGACTTCCAACTCCGGCCGCGAGCGCCGGCGGGTGGACGGTCCCATCTTGATCAGGTAGGTGACCGGCTTGCGGGAGAGGGTCAACCGCTGGCCGGGGGTGCCGTCGCCGATGAAGAGCGGCTCATCGAAAACCGACTCCCCGTGGGAGGCGAGGATGTTGTTCCCTTTAAGGGTCGTCTGGGTCGGATCGAGCGGCTCCGGCAGCGGCGGCAGCCAGGTGATCCGATCGACATCGACCGCCGCCGGCTCGATCTTGATGATCTGGAGGATCGGCGACCGGCGGATCTTGAACGAACCGTCCGGCTGCGGGCGCTTCTCCTCGAAGTAGATCATCCTCCCCTCGTCGAGGGCATGATCGGCGCGTTTCAGCTCGATCGACTGCGTCTGCGCCGCCAGCGCCGTGAGGCCGACCGCGGAGGCGGTCAGATCGATGCCGCTGTTCAACTGCTTCAGCGAAAATTCCTGTGTGATCTCGAAGTTCTGATCCGGCTCCCCCGGCACCCCCGCCGTCTTGAGACGATACGGAAGCGACGTCCCGCCGACGGTCACATCCGCCGAGGCTTCAAGGTGGAGCCAGACCGACGCCGCCAGCCCCGGATCGATCCGGTAGTCGATTAAACGAAGCAGTTCGACGACCGAGCGCCGCTGCGTCGCCGAGGGAAGATACGCCTCATTCGCCACGCGATCTTGATAATAGCTGAGAATGTCGGCGACGTAGGCGAAGAGCTCGACCATCACCACCCCAAAGTCGCTCTCGCTCCGGTCGGTCCAGTTCGGCAGCAGCAGCGGGATCTGATTGAGCATCCCCTGCCGGAACCCTTCATAGTCCTTGGTCACATAATCGATCACCGGCCGACGATTCAGCGTGGTGATCTTGGGAGGCTGGGGTCCTGACATGGTGACTCCTAAACAGAAATTAATTTTGTTCTTTACGCCGATCGTAGGGGCGAGGCGGTGCCTCGCCCTTCAGGCGGGCGACCCACCGGGTCGCCCCTACAAGTGACATCAATCAGACGCCCTGGATCGTCGATCCTTCCTGTTGCGCCGGGAGAACGCGGTTGCCCGATGCGACGCCCGCGCCGGCGCCCAGGCCGGGAAGCGAGATCGCGATCGGCAGCGCCGCGGCGCCGAAGACCTCGTCGCCGGTCAGTCCCACCCCGTTGCGGGCCCCCTCGAAGCTCTGCGTGTAGCCGTCGAGGGTGAAGAGGTGGCGGACGCGGGTCACGTAGTAGAGCCCGCTCCACTGCGCGCCGGCCCCTTTGATCGTCACCAGCTTCTTCGATCGCAACACCGCGCCGTAGATGCGCGCGTCGATCTCCCCTTCGGCATGGGTGAAACGGTCCCCCCCGCGATACGCTTCGCGCAGCCGGCCCCGCATCTCCTGGGAGGAAGCGGCGATCTGATTTTTCAGGAGCAGCCGCCCGCTTCGCGCGCTCGACTGAAGATCGGCCAATCCTTTTTCGCCGAGTTTCCGCCGGGGGCTCTCCGTCATCGTCTCCCTCGCCTCCTGCTTCTCGAAGGGATCGATCCGCCGGATCGTAAGATCGGTGGCCGAAGTGCCGTCGGCACGAAACCGGAGGCCGGTCAGATTCGTCTCCCCGCCGAACTGGATCGCCAAGATCTTCTGCGGCGGCAGCTCCAGCGTCGGACTTCGGAAATAGCCTTTGCTCCCTTGGAGGGTGCACTCGAACCCGTTGCGCGCCGCGAGCCGCCGCAGAAAGCGGATGTCGCTTTCGGTTTGAAGCACGGTCGCAATCGTATCGGGCTGCCGCACCACCGTGTCCTCGATCTCATAGCTTAAGCCGTAGGAGAGGAAGATCTGCTCGGCGATCTCGCTATCCTTCTTGTTCGTCCAGGCGAGCTGTTTCTCTTCAAGGTCCATCAGGGCGCTCGCATCCATCCCGGAGATCTCCAGCGTCGACTCCTGCGCGTCGTTGGAGAGGGAGACGTTGACATGGGTAATGTAGCCGTCGATCAGCGTCTCCAACCCGCTGTCGGGATAGCCCGCCTCGATCGAGAGCCGGTTCCAGACCGCAAAGCGCTCCTCGTCGACGTAGCGCCAGGCGCCGTCGCTCTCGGCGGTCAGGGCCAGCTCGACCCGAAAGACGCTGGCGGCATCGACATCCTCTTCGACCTCGATCCGAATCAAATCGGGAATCAGGTCGTCCTGCTTCTCCCCGTTGATGGAAAGGGTGATGACCTCTTTGATCTCCGGCATGGCCCCTCCCTATCAAACGATCCGATTTTGCGGAACCCGAATCCGGCGCCCCGGCTTCAACAGATGAAAGGGATTCAATTCATCCAAATTTGTATCGAGGATCAGCCAGTATTTCTTGGGGTCTCCGTAGAACCGATGCGCCAGATGATCGAGCCGCTCCCCCTCGCTGACGATGTGCTCGAACACGCCGGTCGTTTCCGGAATCTCCCGGATCTCCAGGACGCGCGGCGTTTTCCCCTCGGCATTCTCGGGGGCGATGACTTCGGTTCGCGTATAGCGTGAGCCTTTGTAGATCATTTCATTCCCCTCGTAGGGGCGGACCGGCGTGTCCGCCCTGCCTTTTTCGAACCGATGATAAAACCGGGCGCACACACAGGTGCGCCCCTACAATCTATCAAATATTGATGATCGACTTCGCCAGATCGGGCGCGTTCGCCAAGTTGAGCGCCGCCAGCAGCTCCCGTTGCGCCTGTGTCAGAATATTAAACGGGTTATGTCCGCCGATGACCTGGATGCCGACCCCGACCGTCACACGAATCGGGTTGAGGTTCGGATTGTACTCGGTCTCCTGGATATTCAGATCGGTGATCCGGACGGCGTAGATCCGCTGGCGTCCCCAGACGAAAATCACCACCGGCGTGCTCTGCCGGTCGCCGAACCCGAAATCGGCCGACAGCCCCAAGAGGCCCGCGAAAACCGACTCCGACCGCGGGGTCACCATCATCTCGAGCGCGGAGAGGGCCGGCAAAACGCCGAACTCCCCCGCGATCGGATCGCCGCTCTCCAGCGCGTCGGTCGCATCGAGGCGGATATCCAGCGAGAGGGTCTCCGGATTGGTATGGACCGTCTGCGCCTCTCCGAGGCTCTCACTCTCCGGCGCTTCTTCCTCTCTTCCTCGCCGGGAGGGGGGGGTCGTCACACTCACCCCTTTTCGCCGGGTGATGGTCTCCGGATTAAATTGGAACGGAACGATCAGCGGCGGGAAGGCGAGCAGATTGGAGTCGACAAAAGCCCCCTTCAAAACTTTCGGTTGATTGGAAAAGCCGTTCCCCATCGTCCCCTCCCCATTTTCTCTATCGTGGACCTTCGGCCCGCGCAGGATGAAAAGAAGCCATCAGCGGTCAGCTTTCAGCGATCAGCTTTAAATCTTTAAGCTGACGGCTGATGGCTGAGCGCTATTTT
>JAHFEM010000103.1 GCA_023248505.1 Nitrospirota bacterium | reverse complement strand
GGCGGCCGGCGACTTCAAACGTCTTCGGATCGATGAAACGCCCCGCTCCGAAATAAACGTGAATCCCGAGCGCCTCAAAGCGCTTCGGGTCGTCCTGCTCGCCGATCCGCGCGATCATCTCCCGCATCCGCGCCATCACCCCCGCAAAGTTCTCCTCCGGAGGGGCCACCCGGCCGAGGCCGAACTCCCCCGACCGGCGAATCAGCGAGAGAACCCGAGCGGAATGAACCAGCGTTTTCGTCGGGACACACCCGTGGTAGAGGCAATCGCCCCCGAGGCCCGGCTCTTTTTCAATCAGGGCCACCTTCGCCCCGAACCGGGCCGCGCCGCTCGCGACGACCAGACCGCCGGCCCCGCCGCCGATGACGACGATGTCGAATGGGTCAGACATTTGTTCTCCAAAAGACGGGAGGGGGGAGGCGGAAGGGGGAAAGGCCAAAAATAAAAATTTCTTTTCGTCTTTTCCGCCTCCCCCCCTCCCGCCTCCCGTTATTTTGCCTTTAAAACAAGATCGGCGTAAAACGCCGACGCCTCTTCCCCCGTATCATCGGTGTCGGTCATCACGGCAATGCCGGAAAGCGGCGGCGGCTCCTCGTTGAAGAGCCATCGATAGTCCGCGTAAAGACTCCGCGCCTGGCAGACCCATTGGCCGACCCGCTCGCTCCCGCTCTCGATCGCAACCATCCGGGCCCGGTCGGTGTAGGCGTTCGGGACCGCCTCCCCCTTCGGGAGCCGATTCGCCCAGATGTAGTTGATCGCCGCCTTCGGCGGATACTCGCCGTAGACCCGCTTTAGAAAGCTGAACTTTGTCCGCTCCCAGAAGCTCGCTGTGTCGGGATCAAATCGAAACGTCACATAGATCCGCGCAGCATAATCATCCCCCTTTTTCCGGGTCTCATCCCCTTTTGAAATGATCCGATCGACCTTCCAGCACCACGAGAGGGCTTCATAGAGATGCGGATCGAGGTCGAGCGGATGATAGAGCCCGGAGGCCGACTGCCGGCTGACCGCCTGGATCACCGGCCGTCCCGCTTCTTCGATGAGACGATAGTCGGTGTGCCGGGAGATTCTGGGGAAGGTCAGCGGACGCCATCCTTCCGGAAGCCCGTTCTCTCCCGCGCGGTTCGTGAGCAGGTCGATCCGCTCCTCCGCGCCCGCCGCATCGGCGTTCCGGATCGGAAGGAGCGGCAGAAGGAGCAGCGCCGCCCAGAGGATCCCCTTCGGAAGGGAGCCTTTCGATCCCTTCCGGCGCCGATAGAAAAACGGGACCAGGGAGACGGCGAGGAGCAGCACCAGCCCGACCAGAAACGCCGGCGAGACCTCCCCCTTGATCAGGCCGAGAAGCGAGCTGGAGAAAATCACATAAGCCGCCGTGCCGGGGAGCATAAAGAGCCAGGAGGTGAAGAGATAGGTCGCGAAAGAAATCCGGGTGAGACCGAAGGCATAATTGAGGAGGTTAAAGGGGAAGAGCGGGATCAGCCGGGTGAGGGCGACGAAGACCCAACCGCGTTCGGCCACCCCCGCTTCGATCCGTTTCCATCGCTCCCCCAGCATTTCCGAAACCGCTTCCCGCGCAAAGTAGCGGGCCACCAGGAAAGCGAATCCGGCCCCGAGGGTGGAGCCGATCGAAGCGTAGACCGTCCCCCAGAGGGGACCGAAGGCCAACCCGCCGGCGAGGGTGATCGGGAGCCCCGGAAGGAAGAGGACCGGGGCGACTGCGAAGATCGCAATGTAGAGGAGCGGTCCCCACGCCCCCCACCGTTCGATCCCGCTGCGGAGTCGCTCCTGATCGAGATCGTCCTGCAATCCGAGCCACCGGAGGCCGGCCGCCAGGACAATAAGGAGAAGCAGAAAGAAAAAAAAACGTCTCTTCGAGGCCATACCCCTCCTGTTCCCGCTGATTGTATCGAATCCAACCCGGAAGCGCCAGAGCAAAAAGCGGGGAAATTTCGAATGGGATTCGGACCGGTTGGGGGATTTCTTCGGAAGCGGAGGGAAACTACGCCGCGCGTTTTAATTCTTTCCGTTTCACCGACTCCTCCGGTCGGGGCTCCAAGAAGGCCGGATAGGTTCCGATCACCATTCCGATGAGGATGTTCCAGAGAGCAAAGGGAAGCGTCGCCACAACGCGCGCCAGACCGGGATTCACCGCGTAGAGGCCGCCGTGAATGAGCAGCCAGAGGAGGAGGCCATAGAAAACGCCCCAGCGGACCCCTCTTCCGATCGTCCAATCCCCGCCGAGCAGGGCAAAGAACATCCCGGCCATTTCCGATATGGCGAACAGGGCAAAAAGGCCTACCCAAACCGCAGGAATATACGCGCCGGGGGCGAGCCCCTGTTCGAAGAAAAAAGGATAGAAACCGAGCATGGCGCCAAAAAGAAGATGGGCCGCCGCGAAGAGACCGGGATCCATTCTCCGCGCCAGCGGTTTATTGATCGCCGGCAAGATCGCATACTCCTGGACAGCCCATATGAACAAGCCGTAAACGGCCCCGCCGAGGATCGCCGCAGGATACGAAGTCCTTCCGAGAAGGGCCACCCAGATTAAGCCGAAGAGGGCCGCCGTCATAAAGTGAATCATCAGCCCGGTTAGGAGGATCGGAAAACGCGCGGGCCCCTGTAGCGCCTGCTCCCCATACACGGTTGCGGCGATCATCCGAATCGGCGCGACCATCTCCCTCCCTCGGCTCGCGCTCGCCATCGCAAGGAAGATCGCCATGACCCCTCCGGCCATCATCCCCGAAAGAACGCCGGCATAAAATCCGGCGGTGGCGGTCGAGCCGAAGAGCCCAAGGGCGGTCCGGGCGAAAGGGACCCACGCCCCTTCACCATCCGCCCTCAGAAGAATCAGGACGACCCCGAAGACTCCCGCCATGATCCCCGCCATCCACCCGGCATAGATCAGCTCTCCCAGGGTCGTTCTTCTCTCAAAATAAAGATTCATGATCCACTTCCCCCCCGAGGATGATGAGGATGATAAAGATGAACATTCCGCAAGCCGGCATCCACTGCGCTTGAGATGGCGGTTCACATCTCTTCGTTTAATTCTATGAGGAAGGAGGGCCCGTCATCAAGAGGGTCGATCCAAGGGGAAGGACGGCGCAACCCCTCGGTGACGAGAGGAGAAATCTCGCCCTCACTGCCGCGAATGAAGAGAGCGGGACCCGCGGGCGCGTCGCGGAAGACCGCCCCTCTATGCGACCTTTACGCGACCTTCGATCCGGACGAGAAGCGCCGTCAGCCGCGCCGCGGCAGGGGGACAGGGTCTGTGGTCGGGGGCCGCCCATGCTTGCCGACCTCATGCGTGTAAGCCTCCTCCTTCGTTTTAAATTCCTCTCCGCAGACCGCGCACTCAAAACGGGGGGCATGTTCGAGCTCATGGGAGAGCAGGTCTTGTTGCGTTTGGAACACTTTGCCGCAGTTCTGACATTTCCACTCAGCCATCTTCATCTCCTCCTTTGTCCTTGTCGATGTCATTTGAGATTATGGATAGGATAGTCGGTTAGCGGAATTTTAGAAGTAGCCCCGCTTACACCCCTGCCGGACGCTACCTCAGGAAAAATATTTGCAAAGATTCTCAGAAACATGCTACAAACGGGCCCATGGGAGGCTTCCTTGGTCAGCGAGCGCGCAATCAACCGAAAACCGAATGAGGCGGCCCCATCATCCGACCCCGAGACGTGGGTCGAGATGCATGGAGATGCCCTCTATCGATTCGCCCTCCTCCGGCTTCGCGATCCGAAGCTTGCCGAGGACGCCGTCCAGGAGACCCTCCTCTCCGCCCTCCAAGCACGGGATCGCTTTTTGGGACAAGCCTCGGAACGAAGTTGGCTTATCGGGATTCTCAAGCATAAGGTGATCGATTATTTCCGGAAGATCAGCCGGGAAACGCTGATTGAAGATGCAGCCCTATTTGAAGAAGAGATGGAAGGGGTATTCGACGAGAACGGACACTGGAAACGCGACGAAACCGGTCCCTGCGAGTGGAATGCCGATCCGGAGATCCTTCTGGAGAGAAAACAGTTCTGGATCGCTTTGTATGGATGTCTCTCGAAGCTCCCCCCCCGGATGGCGCATGTCTTCTCATTGAGAGAAATCGACGGCGTGAGCGGCGAGCAGGTCTGCGAAGCATTAAATCTCTCGGCCTCGAACCTTTGGGTGCTGATGCATCGCGCCCGGATGCAATTGAGACAGTGCCTGGAAATTCATTTCTTTGGAAGAAAGAAAGATAAGCAATAATGCCGAATTGGATCATCAATTTTTTGGCGCGCAACACCCCTTCATGTAAGGAGGTCATCCAATTAATTTCCAATTCGATGGAACAACCGCTCTCGCTTCAAAAGCGGATTTCTCTCCAGTTCCATTTCCTTATTTGCAAATGGTGTTCTCGTTATCAGAAGCAACTTCGCTTTATCCGAAACATCCTCGGTCGTAATCCGGAGAAGGTCGGGGAGAACGCCCCCGGCGCTCTTTCTCAAGAGACCAAGGAACGTATCAAACAAGCCCTTCGGCCCCCAAAATAATTTTTAAAAATCTTGTAAGGTTTTCACCGCTTCTTCGACCGATGTTAATCTCCCGATTTATCGAGCGAGATCGATCCGTTTTTGTTTTATTTGTAAGGATCGACCGATCTCGGCGACCTATACGGCGACAGGGAAATATTTAAAAACCCACCCAACCGAGGAGGAAGCGATGAGACCCAACACTCAAGCCACCCAGGCCATGATGGCTGCCTTGATCGGAATGTTCATGTTGATCTGGATGACGGAGCCGGCGGCAGCCCAGAGCCGGCATATTCTCTTCATGAAGAGCGCTGTGGAAAACCCCGCCTTGACCGAGGCAACCCTTCCGCTCTTCGAGGGGAGAAAAGAGGGCCGGACCGTCTGGTATGTCGTTACCGAATCCTCCAACCAGAGGGATGCCGCCCGCCGGGGGGTCAACTTTTCCCCCAAGCTCGCCAACGCCAAAGGAACCCCGGCCGTACAAAAGGTCACCGTGGTGGGCGGGTTGGTCCAATTCCTCGCCACCGTCGATTTCAGCCCCGTTCACTCCGTCACCCCGGGACCGACCGGATTTCCCCCGGCGGCGGCAAATCCGGGCTCGGTGGGAGAGGCCGGCTACACCCCTTTGATTGAGCTGCCCGATGGAACGGTTCTCAATGCGCCGCATTTGGCGAACGATACCGGCGAGCACGACAAGATCGTCTCGATTAATTTCATCCAGCGGCGGGTCACCCTCCGCGAGACCGAGGGGCGCTACGCCCATAAGCCGACACATTACATCTCTTTTGACGTCTCCGATCCGGGGGTGGCTGCTTTAGAGGGCTCGACCTATGCCCCCACGCTCGCCGCGTCTCCGGGAGTCGGGCGCGACGACATCACCTCCTCCCGATCTCCGATCGCTCCGATCGCCAACGGCCAGAGAGGGGCCGACAACTCCCAACGGCAGGGCCTTAGTTCGGCTATAATGGGAGAAGGCGATCCATTGAACGTCGTCCAGGTCATTCCGGCGAGCGCCGGCTACAGCCCTCTCTGGGACGCTTTCCTCTCCTTTTGGACTCAGAGCGCGGTCGATCTCGGCATCAATTTTCTTCAAGGCGATTTCTATCAGATCGCCCGGCAGGCCGATGCCGGATTGATCACCGGCCCCGGCGGCGGCGCCTGGGGGGCGATCGGGGTGGTGATCAACTGCCCCATCGTCAGCGCCGATAAATAATGAGATCACAAGCTTCTCTCTGTCATTCGGGGAGAGGATCGCAACACAAAAGAGGGACCAACAAGGACCCTACAAACAGCGGAGGGATTATGTGCATCAAGCGACTATGGACGGTCGGCACGCTCGTCGTCCTGTTGGGGGCTCTACCTGTTTGGGCCCAGAATATCCAGACCAATACCACCAGCACCACGCTCGGATCGACGCAGTTCGGCTTTGCCATTACGCCGGCGCAGCTTCAGACGGTGATGCAGTCGGCAAACGCTCTCACCTGCGGAGCCCGGACGGCGGGGGTGATGGATTGTACCTTGGACAATTACGTCAAGGCGACCGGGATGCCCGGCTCATTCACCGGGAATCCCAACAAAATCGTCTGGAGCGAGGCCGACTTCGGCTGCGGCGCTCCCTGCGCCACCGAAGGGGGCGCCGATCCCCAGACCGCCCCCGACTTCGAGGGGCCGAACACCCTCAGCGGCATCATCGAGTCGACCATCGACCTGGGATTGGGAACCGCCTCGGGAGATCCCTTCCATGCGGCGGGACATATCACCTTCACCCTCAATCCGGCCAACCAGAAGGCCTCGATCGATCAACAAGTCCTTCAGGAGATCAATACGGCCGGGGGATTGATCGTCGCTTTTATGGAAACCGATCTGGCCCCCTCCTTTATCGCCGGGGTCGATTCGACCGTCTTCTCCTTCGCCGGCCCGGTCGACATGACCACCGGTATGCAGCTGACACAGACGGGAGAGCAGGGTCTTCCCTCTTCGACCCCGTTTACCCTCAACGTCACCACGCCGTTTGTCTACGGCGAGCCGTTTAACGCCGGCGTCGCTGGATTCAAGGGGAGCGCGTTTCCGATCCCGGAGGAGTTCTCCACACCCGGTCTGAACACCCAACCGGATAATCCGGTCACCACGAACCTCGACGAATCAAGCCTCTTCCCAGTCGTCTTCTAACATTGCCTCTTCCGGGGGAGCGCTCTCCCCCGGAAGAGCGCCCTGCAACCCCCAATGTCGATCAAACGAATCACGTCCAAACAGATGCGACCCGCTTGTCTTCTTTCGTAAACTTCTGTCACGCCGA
>JAHFEM010000102.1 GCA_023248505.1 Nitrospirota bacterium | reverse complement strand
CAATAAAATCTTGTGGCGGCTGTGAACAATCCTCGGATCGAGCCGCGGGACGTGGGGTATCGGAAGCGCGCAGCAACGCGAGCGCCGGACGGGCTCCCGTACAATAGACTATCGCAGAGAGGTGTACCGGTTGTAATACATGAAATGGCCGGTGATCGTAATTCTGTCTTCGTTCCAAGAGTCGGGAAGGGGGGCGAAGGGCGAGGCCTCCTTGATGGCCCGAACCGCCTCCTGATCGAGAATCTCATACCCGGAGGTGGAGACGACCTTTACCTCACTCACATGTCCGTCTTTTTGAATCGTGAAATTCAACAAGAGGTCCCCTTGGATCCCCCGCTCCGCGGCGGCCTGAGGATACCGCCAAATATATTCAATCTTGTTCTTGAGCTTCAGTGTGTATGAGAAATACTTCAGGTCGTCGGTATTAAGCGAGATGGTATCCTTCGGGACCTGCTCCTGATCGGAAAAGACCTTCGCCAATCGATCGAGGCTCTTCGCATCGGCAAAAGGAAGACCGGGAAGCCCCCCCGGCTTGGCGGAGAGATCGTCGGAGCCGACCTCTCCTTGACCGGGAGGGAGCGAAGGGAGCGAAAGCGGTCTCTTCGCCTCCTCAGCGGCCGGCGGAGAAGCGTCGCCCGCAGGGGGCAAGGCGGCGTCGGGAACCGTCGGGCGCTCCGGGAGAGGAAGCGATGGAACGGGGGCGGGAGGCGCGGAGGGCAACGACGGCGGCACCCGCGGACGCGACGCCCCCCCCGGCGATTTCCCTCCCCTTGTCATCGGGGGAAGACCGGGCTGCACCGACTTTGGAATGGGAGGGAGCTTGGTTTCTTTCCCCGGAGGGATCGATTTGAGATCTTTCTCCCGATCGGTTCCAAACAAGAGATTTCTTGGCTTCGGCGGGGCGGGGAGAAGCGTCTCCGGATCGACCAGTTGGACAAACGAATCCCCCGAATCGATTCGAGCGGGCTCCCATTTCCCCCATTGCTGAATGAGAAGGAGCATTGAAAAATGGAACAAGAACGAGAGGAGGAAAAAGAGCAGCGAGAGAGATCGGGACTCCGTCCCTCCATCCCGGTATACTTCCTTGGCAATATCATCATAGAGATGCATAAGCGGATTATAGCATTGATGGCAATGCGCATCAAATACCGCCGCGCCGCCGTTGACAGATCGATTTCTTTTTCTTAAGATAGACCCATGCGAAAAGCGTTTCTTATTTTTTTCCTCCTCCTGGCAACGGCCCTCCCCTCCTGGAGACCGGCTCTCTCGGAGAAATTACCCGACCGTCGCGCGGTGATTTTCCCGAGCGGAATCAAGGTCAATGCCGAGGTGGCCGACACCCCTCAGGCGCGGAACGTCGGATTGATGTTCCGCGATTCCCTCGCTCCCGGTAGCGGGATGCTTTTTATCTTCCAGGAGGCGCACCCTTATCTTTTCTGGATGAAGAACTGCAAATTCCCGATCGACATCATCTGGCTCAACGAGAAGAAAGAGGTCGTTTTCATCTCCGAGAAAACTCCTCCGTGCAAAGCGGACCCCTGCCCGAATTACGGGCCGGTCGACAAAGACGCCCTCTACGTCGTGGAGGTCGAATCGGGCTTTGCAGAGAGAGAAAAATTGAAATTGGGAATGAAGGTCCGATTTTAAAACCGCTCCCGCCGGACCGAACCAGACCCCGCTTTTCCGCGATCTTGACAGTCCCCTCGCGGGGTGCTAGATTCCGGCTGTTTTTGTCCCACCCTTACAAAGGAGGAAACATGAATCATGCGACTAAATTCACCATGATGGCGGCCGCCCTTTTCATTGCGTCGGCATCGACCTCTGCGTTCGCCGACGCCGGACATGCCGGGACCGCAAAGGCACATTGCAATGCCATGGTCGAGACGGGAGAGAGCGGGATGGATCACGGCGGACAAGGACACACCGGCACGGCGGTAAAACACTTCAAGCAGATGGCGCAGGACGGACAAGAGTGTTTAAACCACGGTCAAGAGGCGGTGAAAAGCGCCGACAAGGGAAGCCCGACGGAGATGCACGGCGGCGGAGCGATGAAGCATGTGCAAGAAGCGGTCACCCACGCAAATGCCGCCGTCGAACATGGAGAGGCCGGCCATAACGACGTCATGATGAACCATGCGAAGGAAGCGTTGATGCATGCGAAGGAAGGCAACAAGCACGCCCAGGAGATGAAGTAGCGCTCGAATCGATAGAGGATCATCCGATCGGAAAGGGGATGACGCCGGCGGCGCTCATCCCTTTTTTCTTGCCGTCACCACGAAGTTAAAGCCGAATCGGTTGAAGGGAGCGGTCCCGGAGAGAGCCAGGTCAAGCTTGCCGATCGCAAGGGCGAGCTTTCCGATGAGGGTCCGCTTTCCTTTTTCGAGCAGATAGCGGTCGGGGATTAAAGAAGAAAGGATATTATGGCCCCTGCAGGAGAGGATCTCAAAGCCGTTTTTTTCCAGAAGCGATCTGAGCTCCCGCCAGGTGAATGTCTTAAAACGCATTCCTTCCCAAACCCGCGTGGCATGCCCCTTCCCCGGAACACGGAGGGCGTCGATCATCTCAGACGGGTGATAGAAGATCCCGAAATTCCACTTGGTGTCGGTCTCCAGGGTGATGATCGCCCCCGGCTTCGAGACCCGCGCCATCTCGGCGACCGCCTCTTCATACCCGTCGACGATATGGCTTAAGACATCCCCGTAAGAGATGATGAAATCGAAGCTCCGATCCGGGAAGGGAAGCTTGCAGGCGTTCGCCACCTGGAATTGGACATTGGGGTGCGCCTTGCATCGATCTTTCGCAACTTCGATCAATTCTTTCGATAGATCGATCCCGACCACCTCGTTGGCGTATGGCGCCAGATGAATCGCTTGCAAGCCGCTGCCGCAGCCGACATCCAAGATGCGCGAATAATGCTTCCCGCGCGTCAGCTCCGCAAGGCAGAGGTCGTAAAGGAGATAGCTGTTCATGAGGAAGGGGGTCTCGCTGACGAGGTCGTCAAACCCCTTTCCCCAATCATTATAGATTTTGGCAACGCTTTCAGTGGTCGGCTCAGACATGGCTTTTTCTTATATCACGATCAAGGGCGGGGCACAAGGGATTTCTGAAATAACGGGAGGGGGTAGGCGGGAGGCGGAAAGGCTAAAAGATTTCTTCTCTTCATCTTTTCCCCCTCACGCCTACCGCTTTACGCCTCCCGCGTTCTGAGGTCTTCCGCCTTCCGGAATCCGTCAAGGAGACCTTCTCGGTAGGTGGGGAACCGGAGGGAGAGGCCGAACTCTCGGACCAGCTTTTCGTTTTGATACCGGACCGCGGCGGAGGTGGACCCGGAATCCGAGTCGGAGGGGATCAGCGGGGCCACCTCCAACAGCGTCGCCATTTGGTTGTAATATTCGGCCGGCGTGTGCGGCGCTTGATCGACGACGTTATAGGCCTGTCCGGGCCGCCCCTGCTCCATGGCGGCGACCAAAATATCGAGATAGTCCTCGATATAAATCCGGTGAAAGAAAGACGGCAGATCGGCCGGCAGCTGATAGACCCCTCTGCGGATCTGATCCAAGATGCCGGGGAGCATCTGGTAGAGGGAGCCGGACCTGAGGATGACTCCCGGAAAACCCTCCTCGGAGAAGCGGGCAAGAAGCTCTCGCTCGGCCGCTAGATGAATCCGGCCCGTCGAGCCCTTCGGCCGGCAGAAGACCTTCTCATCGATTCCCTCTTTGGAGGAGGCGCTCGTCTCCGAAGGGGTCTGGCCGGGGACCACGCCGTCATAAACCGCGAGGCTGCTCTCATAAATATAGCGTTTGATCGCGCCCCGCGGAATCATGGAAAGGACATTCTGCAATCCCTTCAAATCAGCCGGCTCCGGCGCCGCCATCCCATGTTGCCTCCGGCCGGCGAGATGATAAACCACATCGGCATTGGCCACCGCCATCTTCGCCAGAAACGGCTCGGCCAGATCCGCGGACAACGGATTGATCCCGAGTCGAGCAAATCCGGGAGCGAGACCGTCGGAAGAAACCAAGGCCCAGACACTGTAGCCGCGCTCAAGGAGACGCACACCGAGCTGCTTGGTCAAACTCCCTTCTCCGATCAGTAAGACGGTCGTGAATGTTTTTGCCATGATCGCTTCTATATCCCACCCGGCCTCCCCTGATAATGGGGAGGGGTTTACTACGGTGTCGTCGTTTGGGAGCGGGCTTCATACTCAAGAGAAAGCTTCTCCCAAAGGGCCGTCGCTTCGTCAATTTCAGTCTTTAAGCGGTTGTGCCGCTCCATCTGTTCGTAAAAACGGACCTTGTCCTGATAGATATTCGGATCGGCCAAGAGCGCCATGCATTCCTGGTAGGCCTTGTTTTTTTCGTCGAGCGCTTTCTCAAGCGCATCGATCTTTTTCTTCAGCGGCTGCGCTTCACGGTAGAGGCGATTTCGCTCCTCCGCCTCCCGCCGCTTCTGCTCCTTCTGCTCGCCCTTACTCAGCGGTGTCCGTCCTTTTTCTTGGGAAGAAGGGCTCATCGAGGAGGAAGTCGCCTCCGAGGCGTTCTTCTCCTTCTTGTAGAGATAATAATCGTAATCGCCGGGATAAACCGTCACCCGCCCTTCATCGACTTCGATGATATGATTTGCGACCGCCCGAATAACGTGCCGATCGTGCGTGATGAAGCAGATCGTGCCGGTATATTCCTTCAACGCCTCCTCAAGGACATCGCGCGAAGGGATATCCAGGTGGTTCGTCGGCTCATCGAGGAGGAGGAAATTCGCCGGTTTGATTAACATCTTCGCCAGCGCGAGCCGGCTTTTCTCCCCTCCGCTCAAGACGGAGACCTGTTTGAAAACATCGTCTCCCGAAAAGAGAAAGGCGCCGAGAATGCCGCGCAGGAACGACTGCGCTCCGGTCGGATCGGCTTCTTGCATCTCCTGAAGGAGCGTATAATTCGGATGAAGCGATTCGAGTTGATGCTGGCTGAAATAATTGAGGCTGATCCGCTGGCCGAGGGCCCGGCGGCCGCGATCAATCGGCAAGACCCCCGCGAGGACCTTGATCAGGGTCGACTTCCCCGCGCCGTTCGGGCCGACCAGGGCGACCTTCTGCCCCCGCGTAATCGTCAGATCCAGCCCTTGATAAACTTTCACCGGGCCGTACGACTTGTCGACCCCTTCCAGGGTGATGACCTCTTGGCCTCCCCGCTCCGGCTGGGGGAAGGTAAACCGCACCTTCTTCCGCTCCTGCGCCAGATCGACCTTGTCCATCTTCTCGAGCTGCTTGATCCGGCTCTGCACCTGACGCGCTTTGGTCGCCTGAGCTCGGAATCGGTCGATGAAACGCTGCGTCTCTTCGATCTTCTTTTGCTGGTTCTCATAGGTGGACTGCCGAATCTCCGCCGCCTCCTCCTTCGCGGCGAGATAGCGATCATAATTCCCCGTATAATTGATCAGCTTTCCGCTGTCGATCTCGACGATCCGGTCGGCCAGCGCATTAATGAAGGGGCGGTCGTGGGAGATAAACAAAATCGCCCCCGCATAACCCTTTAAAAAATTCTCCAGCCAGATGACCGATTGAAGGTCGAGGTGATTGGTCGGCTCGTCCAGAAGAAGGATATCGGGCTGAGAGAGGAGGAGCTTCGCCAGCGCAATCCGCATCAGCCATCCGCCGCTCAACGCATCGGTCTTCTTCCCGAAATTCTCCGTCTTGAAGCTCAACCCGGAGAGGATCTGTTTCGCTTGGTGCTCCAGGTCATACCCCCCTTTGGACTCATACTGGATCTGCAGCTCGGCGTAGTGCAGGCCGAGGCGCTCCTTTTCCTTCGGGTCGCCGGTCTCCTGCATCTCGTGCTCAAGCCGCTTGAGGGTCGCCTCAATCTGGTTGATCGAATCGCTTGCCGAGAGGACCTCTTCGAGAACGGAGCGTCCTCTCAATTGGATGATCTCTTGAGGAAGATAGCCGACGACCGAGCTTTTGGAGATGATGACCTCTCCCTCGTCCGGATCGACTTTGCGCGAGATGATCTCCAGCAGGGTCGTTTTGCCGGCCCCATTCGGGCCGATCAGGGCGATGCGATCCCCATATGCGATCTGTAAGGTCGCGTCGGAGAGAAGGGTTCTTGCCCCGAATCGTTTTGTGATATTCAGAAGAGAGATCATTTCTTTGAACGATGAAAGATGGGCCGCTCCAAATCATGCTGCGGCGAGAGGTTTTCCGTGATTTTCGATTTGGAACGCTGGATGAAGGAGAATGCGCGGGCTTTCCGATGGATCTCTTGAAGCTGCGCCGGGGTCAACCACTTCGAGAGCTTTTCATTCTCCCGGATTTGATCGGTGTTTGAAACCGTCGTGTTGTCGGTGCAGATGGCGACCGGAATCCCATGTTCCAAGAAGGTCAATATGGGATGAGGCGCCCCCATCGGCACCGCGCCGGTCTGGTAATTCGAGGTGTAACAACATTCGACCAAGATCTGATCTTTCGCCAGTCGCTTCAGAAGCGCTTTGTCTTTGACGGCGGCGCAACCATGTCCGATCCGTCGCGCGCCGAGGATATCGAGCGCTTCCCAGATCGCCTCCGGTCCCTCATCCTCTCCCGCATGAATCGTCAGCCCGAGATCGGCCGAACGGGCAATGGCGAAGGCCTCTTTAAAGAGCCGCGCCGGATTTCCCCGCTCCGCCCCCGCCACATCGAAACCGATCACCCCGGTTCGCTCGTGAAACTGCTGCGCCTCGGCAATCGCCTGCCGCGCGAGGATCTTGGCGATGTGGGGGCCCTGATGGCGCATGGCGATGACGATGAGCCCTGTTTCGATCGGATACTTTCTCTTGGCGC